>NZ_JBFRKQ010000034.1:0-154298 GCF_041469505.1 Vibrio sp. 10N.286.49.E11 | reverse complement strand
GAAAGCCGCGATGAACCTTTAAAGATTCAATTGGCTTCCTGAGGCTGAGCCGCAGAAACTTCACCGTCATCTTCAACTAAGCTGGAAGCTTCTGGAATCACCGGCTCTTCAACAATGTCATTGCTTGTATCAAGCCAATCACGTAAATCTTGCCAAACTAATCCCATGGTTTCGTGCCAGTAACGCTCAGTCTGCTCAAGGTAGAGAGCTTTTGGCATGTACTTATTCCAAGGCTCAACAACGCCTTCTTGTGCAAGGTAGTTGGTTGGTGCAGGCAGTGGTTTCATACCAGCTGCATGGAATTCATTGAGTGCACGAGTCATATGGCTCGCTGAAGTCACCAGAACCATTTTTTTATTCTTAACGAACGCAGCGGCTTGGCGAGCTTCTTCCCAGGTGTCTTTTGCGGTTTCAAGCAGAATGATGTCGGGCTTTGCTACGCCAAGTGCTAATGCAACTTTAGCCATCATTCTTGCGTTACTGACTTCAGTGCCTGCGCCATAGCCAGACAAAATGAGTTTTGCACCAGGGTAAAGGCGTAGAATACGAATCCCTTCACTTAAACGCATCAGGCCGGTGCGGCTAAGTTCTGATGTCGGTGGAATATGGTCGTCTACGACGTGACCACTTCCGAGAACCATTACGTAATCGACGGTTTCATCGACAGGTAAAAAAGCGGTGTGTTGCCTTTCCATTGGCATTAAAAGTTGACTAGAAACTGGTTGGAAAGCGATTAGGAAAATACCACATAGGGCTGAAAGGGTGATTAAGCAACCCGTCTTCCTTTTGGTAGTAAACATCACTAGGGCTAAACCCAGAAAAGCGAGAATTAACATTGCTGGCAGTGGCATCAATAGCGAAGACACTACTTTTTTCAGCTCAAACATATCCGAATAGTCCGAAAAAACATCACTTAGTAGTAAAAAGAGACATCGCCTCTTTATTCCTGGAATTCCTGTGACAGAATAGCAGGCACGATAGGACATAATAACTCAAGTAGCCGTGACTGAAGACCGTAATTTCGACGATATTGCCCACAAATTTGCAAAAAATATTTACGGCTCTGACAAAGGAGAGATCCGTCAGATCATCGTATGGGAAGATTTAGAACAAGCTTTGAGCAAGTTTGAGCAATCAGCTTCTCCGCTGCATGTGCTTGATGCTGGAGGCGGCCTTGCACAGATGTCGCAAAAAATTGCGTCGCTTGGGCATAACGTTTCTCTGTGTGATCTCTCTTCTGAAATGCTGAAGCTCGCAGAAGAAAGTATCAGCGAAGCGGGTTTGCTAGAGCAATATCGATTTATTCATTCACCAGTACAAAAAGTCGCAGAACATCTAGATGAGAAAGTCGATTTTGTGATGTTTCATGCCGTAATGGAATGGTTAGCCGATCCTAAAGAGGCGCTTGATTTATTGCTTGAACAAGTTAAACCGGGTGGCGTTGCCTCGATAATGTTTTACAACCACCACGGATTAGTCCTGAAAAATGTGATTTGTGGCAACATTCCTCATGTATTGAATGGGATGCCACATCGAAAACGGTTTAAGCTGCAACCACAAAAAGGCTTGAAGCCGGAAGAGGTTTATCAATGGATAGAAGACGCCGGTCTAGAAATCTGTGGTAAATCAGGCATTCGTTCCTTCAGTGACTACATAGGTAATATGGAGTACATGGGCGATTACCAATTTGAAGATGTATTGGAACTAGAAAAACAGCTATGTCGCCAAGAGCCATATCTGTCGCTAGGCCGTTATATTCACGTTTGGGCTCAAAAACCTGCGCAATAACAGCGGTGAATGTGGTAAAAGAAGCCACAACATGCGCTATGCAATCGTAAGAAGCCCGCGTCATAAAGAAATAGGCGTCATATCTAATACATTCGATATGACGAAGAACAGTAACAGGAACCACAATGAGTGAAATGACTCAAACTGCCGAAGAGCAGCCAATTGATGAGTTGGTGGGCTGGGTCAAGCAGCATGATTTTTCATTAAACTTGCCACCAGAGCGCTTAGCATTTTTGATTGCTATCGCAGTACTAAGCAATGAAAGGTTCGATGAAGAGTTGGGCGAGGGTGAACTGCACGATGCATTTACCATCGTCACTCGACTGTTTGAAGATACTGGCGAAGCGTCCGCGTTTCGTGCCAACAATGCCATCAACGAGTTAGTTAAACAGAAGTTGATTAGCCGCTTTACCAGCGAAATCACCGATGGTGCGAGTATTTATCGCTTATCACCATTGGCGATTGGTATTTCAGATTATTATTTACGCCACCGTCAGTTCTCTAAGTTGAAACTGTCTATCCAGCTTTCTATGGTTGCCGATGAGATGGCAAAAGCCATTGAAGCAGCACAAAAAGGCGGAACTCCAGGACATTGGAGAAAGAATGTTTACGGCGTGCTCAAGTATTCTGTTGGTGAAATTTTCGATCAGATTGATCTTAACCAACGTGTTATGGATGAGCAGCAGCAAACCGTTAAACAGCAAATTGCCGACCTTTTAAACAAGGATTGGCGAGAGGCGATTAACAACTGTGAAACCTTGCTTTCAGAAACCTCGTCCACACTAAAAGAATTGCAAGACACCTTGCAAGCGGCGGGGGATGAACTGCAAACACAGATCCTCGATATTCAAGAAATTGTTTACGGTGACGATGAACTCGAGTTCGTTGGCGAAACCCTGTTCGGCTTGCAGATGAAGCTAGACCGAATCACCAGTTGGGGCCAACAAGCCATCGATTTATGGATCGGCTACGACCGCCATGTTCACAAGTTCATCCGTACCGCGATTGATATGGATAAAAACCGCGCCTTTAGCCAGCGCTTGCGTCAGTCAGTCACTGACTACTTTGATGCGCCTTGGTTATTGACCTACGCCGATGCTGAGAAGCTGACGGATCTTCGTGATGAAGCGCTCGTGCTTCGTGATGACGAAGTGATGGGACAAGCACCAATCGACGTAGAGTACGAAGAATTTGAGCAAGTAAATGACCTGCTTTCAGATCGAATTGCAGAGATGTTAAAAGCTCACAAACAGCAAGGCGCGCCAATTGATCTTGGCCTTGTGTTACGCGATTACCTCGCTGCACACCCTCGCACACACCATTTTGATTTAGCCAGAATTGTTGTCGACCAAGCCGTGCGCTTAGGTTACTCAGAGTCTGACTATCAGGCTATTCAGCCAGATTGGCAGGCAATTAACGATTTCGGTGCAAAGGTACAAGCAAATGTCATTAACAAGTACTGATGATTACATGCCAGAGAAACTGGTAAAAGCGATAGCGAACCCACTGTTCCCTGCGCTAGATAGCATGCTGCGTTCAGGTAAGCATGTTTCAACAGAAGACCTAGATAACCACGCGTTGCTGTCTGATTTTGAAGTTGAGCTTCAGCATTTCTATCAACGCTACAATACGGAATTGGTAAAAGCGCCGGAAGGTTTCTATTACCTGCGTCCGCGTTCTACGTCTCTGATTGGTCGTAGTGTGTTGTCTGAGCTCGACATGTTGGTTGGCAAGGTGTTGTGTTTCTTATACCTAAGCCCAGAACGTCTTGCTCATGAAGGTATCTTCACCAACCAAGAACTGTTTGATGAGTTGATGTCGTTAGCGGATGAGAAAAAACTCATGAAGCTAGCAACCAACCGTGCGTCTGGTTCTGACCTAGATAAAAAAAAGCTGTTCGAAAAAGTACGTACTTCTCTACGTCGCTTACGCCGTATCGGTATGTTGATTGCGATTGGTGAAACGGGCAAGTTCCGTATCAGCGAAGCGGTATTCCGTTTTGGCGCTGACGTTCGTGTTGGCGATGATATGAAAGAAGCGCAGTTACGTCTTATCCGTGATGGTGAAGCTGTGGTGCATACCCAAGAGCCTAACCAAGGTAGCTTGTTGAATGAAGAACAAGCGGAAGCCACATCAGAAGTAGATGCAGACGTAGACGAAAACGGTCAACAAGACATTTTTAACGATCAAGCTGACTTTGACCTTGAGTCAAATGCTGGCGAACAAACAAAAGTAGAAGGTGAAGCATGATTGAAAGAGGTAAGTATCAATCATTAACCATGGTCAACTGGAACGGCTTCTTTGCGCGTACTTTTGATATTGATGGATTGGTTACAACGCTTTCTGGCGGTAACGGTGCGGGTAAGTCGACCACAATGGCGGCATTCATCACAGCACTGATCCCTGACCAAAGCCTTCTGCATTTCCGTAACACAACGGAAGCGGGTAGCTCGCAGTCATCTCGTGATAAAGGCCTTTACGGTAAGCTTCAGCCAGGCGCATGTTATGCCGCGCTAGATGTTGTGAACTCTCGTAATCAACGTCTATTGTTTGCAGTAAAACTGCAGCAAGTTGCGGGTCGTGATAAGAAAGTCGACATCAAACCGTTCGTTATTCAAGGCCTTCCAAGCCATGTGAAACCAACGGATGTGTTGATTCAGAACGTTTCAGACAGCCACGCTCGCGTATGTCAGTTGAACGACGTGAAAGCGGCGGTTGCACAATACGAAGGCGCGCATTTTAAAGCCTTCTCTTCGATTGTTGATTACCACTCACAGATGTTTGAATACGGTGTGGTACCGAAGAAACTGCGTAACAGCAGCGACCGTTCTAAGTTCTACCGCCTAATTGAAGCATCACTTTACGGTGGTATCTCAAGTGCGATTACGCGTTCTCTGCGTGATTACCTGTTACCGCAAAATGGTGGTGTGAAGAAAGCGTTCCAAGACATGGAATCAGCACTACGCGAAAACCGTATGACGCTAGAAGCGATCAAAACGACTCAGTCGGATCGTGATTTGTTTAAGCACTTGATCACTGAATCTACGAACTACGTGGCAGCAGATTACATGCGCCATGCTAACGATCGTCGCAACAAGCTTGATCAAACCATGAAGTTCCGTGGTGAGCTGTTTGGTTCTCGTGAAACCTTGCTTGATCAAAACAACTTGTTGAACCGCGTTCAAGAAGAACTAGAGTTACTTGTCGATCAAGAATCAGCACTAGAGCAAGATTACCAAGCGGCTTCGGATCATCTGCAATTAGTTCAAACTGCACTTCGTCAGCAAGAGAAAATTGCCCGCTACAGCGAAGATCTAGAAGAGCTTAACGAGCGTCTAGAAGAGCAAATGATGGTGGTTGAAGAAGCTCAAGAGCGAGTACTTCTTGCTGAAGAGCAGGCAACCATCACTGAAGAAGAAGTGGATAGCCTGAAAACTCAGCTTGCTGACTACCAACAAGCGTTGGATGTTCAGCAAACGCGTGCACTTCAATACCAGCAAGCGGTTCAAGCATTAGAGAAAACTAAGCAGTTGCTTGGTGATGAATCTATTACGGCAGAAAGCGCACTAACTCTGGTTTCAGAGCTAAAAGCACAAGAAGAATCAAGCACTCAAACGCTACTGTCGACGAAGCATAAACTAGACATGTCTTCTGCTGCTTCTGCACAGTTCGACAAAGCGCTCGCTCTTGTTAAAAGTATTATCGGTGACGTTGAGCGTAAAGAAGCGTCTAGCAGCGCTAAGCAAGCTTTAGAAAAAGGCCGTAACGCAAAACACGTTGTTGAAAATGAACAGCAGTGGCGTGCTCAACACCGCGATATGGCTCGTGATGTGGCTCAGCAGCGTCAAGCAAAAGAGCTAGCGACTGAATACCAAAAGCAACACAACATCTCACTGACTGACGAAGCGGTTTTCGATGAAGAACGTGAACGTCATGCTATGCAGATCGAGTCTCTTGAGTACGCTCAAGAAGAGCTGCGTGAAGCGAAGAGTGAGCAACGTCGTGTACAACAAAACCACGATCAAGAGATTCAAAAACTTGAGTCTATTGCTCCAGCATGGATCACGGCAAACGATGCGCTTGAAGCATTAAGAGATCAAACCGACGCTGAGCTAGAAGATAGCCAAGCGGTGATGACTCAAATGCAACAAGTGCTTGAAGATGAGAAATCTCAAGCGGTAGCAAAAGATCAGTTGGCTACGCGCCGAGCTGAACTTGAGCACGAAATTGAGCGTTTAGCGTCTCCAGGTGGTTCTAACGATCCTCGCCTCAAAGGCCTAGCGGATACGCTTGGTGGCGTGCTGCTTTCTGAGATCTACGATGATATCACTATTGGTGATGCGCCGTACTTCAGTGCGATGTACGGCCCAGCTCGTCACGCAATTGTGGTTTCTGATCTTGATGGTATTAAAGAGAAGCTGGTGGATCTTGATGATTGTCCAGAAGACCTTTACATCCTAGAAGGCGATGTCGATGCGTTTGATGACAGTTCATTTAATGCCGATGAGCTTGAAGGCGCAGTATGTGTTCAGCTGAACGATCGCCAAATGCGTTACTCACGTTTCCCTGAGATCCCACTGTTTGGCCGTGCGGCTCGTGAACAACGTCTAGAGAAATTGCGCGAAGAGCGTGATGTTGTTGTTGAGAACCACGCGAAAGCCGCGTTTGACTCTCAAAAGCTGAATCGCCTATATCAAGCATTCAACAGCTTTGTTGCGAAGCACCTGCACGTTGCGTTTAACGCAGACCCAGAACAAGCACTTGCTGCGATTCGTGATAAGCGTAATCAAATTGTTCGTTCTCTGGCTGAGCTTAACTCTAAAGAGCAGCAGCAACGTAGCCAGCTTCTACAAAGCAAGCAGGCACTCGGTGCGCTAGATAAATTAGCACCTATGGTTCGTATTTTAGAAGACGAAACATTGGCTGAGCGCTTAGCTGAATTAGAAGCGCAACTAGAGCGTTTAAGTGAAGCTAAGTCTTACTTGAATAGTCATGGCAAAGCGCTTACTTCTCTAGAGCAAATCGTATCTGCACTAGATGCTGACCCAGAGCAGTTCGAAGCCTTGGAAGCCGAATATCGTCAAGCCGATTACGCACTACAAACCCTAAAAGGCAAAGTGTTCGCGCTGTCTGATTTGATTGAGCGTCGTCACTACTTTGCTTACGCGGACTCTGTTGATTTGCTAAACAAGAGCAGTGAACTGAGCGAGCAATTAAAAGCGAAATTGGTTCAAGCAGAGCAAGCAAGAACCAAAGGCCGTGATGGCTTGAAGCAAGCTCGCGAACAGATGAACCAATACAACCAAGTATTGGCGGCACTGAAGAGCTCACATCAAGCGAAGCAAGAGACGGTTCAAGAGTTCAAACAAGAGCTACAAGAGTTCGGCGTAAACGCTGACGAAGGCGCTGAAGAGCGTGCTGTACGTCGTCGTGATGAACTTCAAGAACGTCTGCACACATCTCGCAGCCGTAAGAGCGAATACGAGCGAACGATTACGTCAACAGAACTTGAGATGAAAGCCTTGGCTAAGCGTCTTAAGAAAGTTCAGAAAGAGTACACAGAGCTTCGTACTTTCGTTGTTGCAGCAAAAGCAGGCTGGTGTTCAGTACTTCGCTTAGCTCGTGAAAATGATGTTGAACGTCGTCTTCATAAGCGTGAACTGGCTTACCTAACGGCGGGCGAGCTTCGTTCTATGTCGGATAAATCACTGGGTGCTTTACGTCTAGCTGTAGCTGACAATGACGACCTACGTGATTCGCTGCGTCTATCTGAAGACAACGCACATCCAGAGCGTAAGGTTCTGTTCTACATTGCGGTTTATCAACACCTTCGCGAGCGTATTCGCCAAGACATCATTCATACGGATGATCCGGTTGAAGCAATCGAAGAGATGGAAGTTGAGCTAGCTCGACTAACAGAAGAACTGACGCAGCGTGAAAACCGCTTGGCGATCAGCTCTGAGTCGGTAGCAAGCATCATCAAGAAAACGATTCAGCGCGAGCAGAACCGTATTCGAATGCTGAACCAAGGTTTGTCTAACATTTACTTTGGTCAGGTTAAAGGCGTACGTCTGAACGTTAAGATCCGTGAAAGCCACGAGATCTTGCTATCAGGGCTAGCAACTCAACAAGAGCAACACAAAGACTTGTTTGAATCAACGCGCTTTACCTTCTCAGAAGCGATGGCGAAGTTGTTCCAACGTGTTAACCCACATATCGATATGGGTCAACGTTCTCCACAAGTTCTAGGTGAAGAGCTACTGGATTACCGCAACTACCTAGAATTAAGTGTTGAAGTTAACCGTGGTTCAGACGGTTGGTTACAAGCGGAATCGGGCGCACTGTCTACGGGTGAAGCGATCGGTACTGGTCAGTCTATCCTACTGATGGTTGTTCAGAGCTGGGAAGAAGAGTCTCGTCGACTTCGTAGCAAAGACATCGTTCCATGTCGTTTGTTGTTCCTTGATGAAGCAGCTCGTCTGGATGCGAAATCTATCTCTACCTTGTTCGAACTGTGTGACCGTTTAGGTATGCAACTTTTGATTGCAGCACCAGAGAACATTAGCCCTGAGAAAGGCACAACCTACAAACTGGTTCGTAAGGTCTTTAAAGATCACGAGCACGTACATGTTGTTGGCCTGCGCGGTTTTGCTCAAAACAAACCGGCATCCCCAGTTCAAGAGCTTATTGAAGAAGCTGAGCAATAACCTTGATAGCCGAGTCATAGCCTTGATAGCCGAGCAATAAGCTTGATAACTGAGTTATAAGCTCGAAAGCGACTCAATGATATTTGTTCAAAGCCCCTAATCATTAGGGGCTTTTTTGTACCTTGAATCTAATTTCTTACTTCTACAGCAGAACCCCTCCCGCTTAATCCTTTCGTCGACACTGATAAGACCACTCATACATTATGGTTATTATCAATGGAACTTGTTTGAGGTCACACGCACAAAACCACAAATAATGTATGGTAATGACATAGATTTAATAATATTAATAATATTGTATTACTTAAATTTTAATTGTTGATAACTCGCGTGTGCGAAAGGTAAAGGTAGGACTTAGGTATGATTCAAATCGTGATTGATGGGAAATATCGAATCGTCGAGCAAGGACAAACCGTTCTTGAAGCGGCAAAAACATGTGGTTTGGAGATCCCATCTTTATGTGGTTTGAACAAAACAGCGGATAAAGTGCCGTGTGATTTGTGTGTCGTTGAAGTTGATGGCGTTGGTGTTACTCGCTCTTGTGAGCTTGAAGTGTCTAATGGGTTGAATATTACCACTCAGTCAAAACAGTTAACGAATCATCGACAAGAAGCGTTGAATCGCATTATGACCGATCACTACGCTGACTGTGAGGCGCCATGCCAAACAGCCTGTCCTGCTGGGGTCGACATCCAATCTTACCTGCACCATATTGCTCAAAATGATCACATTAAAGCGATTGAAGTGATCAAAAAGACATTGCCAATGCCGCTTTCAATTGGTCGTGTGTGTCCTGCTTTCTGTGAAACCGAATGTCGTCGTAACTTGGTCGATGAATCCATTGCGATTCGCCAACTCAAACGACACGCTGCCGATGCGGATCTAGCGGCTCAAGAGAGCTACATGCCAGCGAAGAAACCAAATAAAGGCAAGAGCATTGCTATTGTTGGTAGTGGCCCCGGTGGGCTTACGGCGGGTTATTACCTATCTAACGAAGGCTATGAAGTCAGTGTCTATGAGTCGATGCCCAAAGCGGGTGGTTGGCTGCGTTACGGTATCCCTGAATATCGCTTACCTAAGTCGATTCTAGATAAAGAAATCGAGTTGATGTGTCGCAACGGAATGGTGGTTGAGTGCGGTAAAAAACTCGGTGTTGATTTTACACTGTCTGATTTAAGTAACGATTTTGATGCGGTTTGTTTAGCCGTTGGCGCATCACAAGCGGTTGAAATGAATTACCCGGGTAGTGAACTCGGCGGTTGTTATTTGGGTGTCGATTATCTGAAAGATTACGTGACCGATCAGCAGTATGTCACAGGTAAAAAGGTCGCAGTAATTGGTGGCGGAAATACCGCGATTGACTGCGCTCGAACAGCGGTGCGTGATGGCGCGGATACTACGCTGATTTATCGTCGTACTCGAGATGAGATGCCTGCAGAAGATTACGAAATCGAAGAAGCTGAGCATGAAGGTGTGAAGTTCCATTTCTTAACCAACCCGGCAGCAAACATAGCCGATGAAAATGGTCATGTATCAGAAATACGATTAGAGCGTATGGCTTTGGGTCCGGCTGATGCTTCAGGTCGTCGCAGCCCTAAACCAACGGGCGAGTTCTTTGTTGAAGCGTTTGATACGGTTATTGCTGCCGTGTCACAAAAGCCTGATCTGAGTTTTATGGACAATGAAGCAATTGATATTCCTCTTACTCGTTGGAATACCGCAGATGCTGATCCACAAACCATGCATACCGGAACCGGAAATATTTTCAGTATTGGTGATTTCCGACGCGGCCCTGCAACTGCAGTCGAAGCGGTTGGGGATGGGCGTATTGCTGCACAAGCGATCGATCGCTTCTTCCATGGTGATATGGAAAATATTCCGGCTAAACCGTTTAACTCAAGAAAGCACAAACAGCTCAAAGCGGTGGATCCTGAGCAATACAAATCTATACAACGCATGGCGCGCAAGATCATGCCTGAGCTAACGCCCGAACAGCGTGAACAAAGCTTCGATGAAGTAGAAACAGGGTTTGATAATGCCGATGCAATCGCTGAAGCTGCAAGATGTCTAGAGTGTGGCTGCCAAGCTAATACAGATTGCGACCTACGAGACTACTCGACTGAATACAAAGCAACGCAAACCCATCCTGAATACAAAATCGATGTGGCTTCGAATGAGAGTTGGCAGGCGATTCGTGCTGAAGAAGCGAAGGTCGGGTTAACAAGACAAAAATTTTCGGTCGATGACAGTTCTGAGTTCATTATCTTTGACGCTAACCGCTGTATTAGTTGTGGCCAGTGTATCCAAGCGTGTCGAGAACAGAATGTTCATGGCGTTCTAAGCTTCATGAACCAATCGGATGGCAAACCTGCATCAAGACCAGAATGTCGTCCTAACTTTGGGGCGGACAAGACCTTAATGGGCGACTCAAACTGCGTTCAATGCGGATCGTGTATTCAGGCGTGTCCAACCGGTGCAATGGTCGATGCTCGCGACAGAAAGCAGGGAGACACAGACGTACTCAAGAAAGTCGATACCATCTGCACTTATTGCGGTGTGGGTTGTAAGTTAACCATGCATATCGATGAGCAGAAAAACAAAATTCGCTATATCGAAGGCGGAGACTCTCCGGTTAATGAAGGCATGTTGTGTGTTAAGGGACGATTTGGCTTCGATTTTGTGGGCAGCGATGCGCGTTTAACCACACCATTAATTCGTAAAGATGGCTGGTTGCAACCTGCAAGTTGGGATGAGGCAGTTAAGCTTATTGCCGAGAAGTTTACTGCGATTAAGCAAGGCTTTGGCAGTAACGCTTTAGCGGGGTTCTCGTCGGCGAAAACCACCAATGAAGATAACTATGCCTTCCAAAAATTCATACGTCGTGAACTCGGTACCAATAACGTCGATCACTGTGCGCGCCTTTGTCACGCATCTACTGTTACTGGTTTAGAGGCTTCGCTAGGTAGCGGGGCGATGACCAATGATATTCCAAGCATCAAGCACTCAGATGTGATCTTTATTATTGGCTCCGACACCACGTCAGCACACCCAATTATTGGCTCGCATATCAAGCAAGCTGTGAGACATGGTGGAGCGAGATTGATCGTTGCCGATCCAAAACGAATCGATATTGCTGACCATGCTGAACTTTATTTAGCGCACCGACCGGGTACTGATGTAATGTTGATCAATGGTGTGATGCAGCAAATAATCAAACACGGTTGGTACGACCAAGAGTATATCGAAGACCGTGTGGATGGCTTTGATACCTTGCTTCAAGAGGTAATGTCACCAAGTTATTCACTAGACAAAGTGGAGCTGGTAACTGGCGTTAAAGCGGAAGACATCTTCGCAATGGCGCGATTGATTGGTACTGCAGAGCGTACAGCGGTGTACTACTCGATGGGCATTACGCAACATACCACTGGTCACGATAACGTTCGATCAATCGCTAACCTACAGCTCTTGTGTGGCAATATCGGAATTGAAGGCGGCGGTATCAACCCATTACGTGGTCAATCCAATGTTCAGGGTGCGTGTGACATGGGCGCATTGCCAAATAACCTTCCGGGTTATCAGAAAGTGTACAACCCAATGGTTCGTCAAAAATTCGCGATGGAGTGGGGTGTTTCTGACTTACCGGCTGAAACAGGCTTAACGTTGACCGAAATTATTGATGGAGCGTGTCATCGAGATGTTCGTGGTCTGTACGTAATGGGCGAGAACCCAGTGCTGAGTGACCCGAACCAAGCGCATGTGATTGAAGGTCTTGAAGCGTTAGATTTCCTCGTGGTTCAAGATATTTTCTTAACCGAAACCGCTCAATATGCCGATGTGGTGCTACCGTCTTGCTCGTTTGCTGAGAAGTCTGGTCATTTTACTAATACCGAGCGTCGTGTTCAGCGTATTAACCCGGCGGTATTGCCTCCAGGTGAAGCGAAAGAAGATTGGGTGATTATCCAAATGTTGGCTAATGCGATGGGCGGCAATTGGGAATATGACTCGGTTGCTGATATCACCAATGAGATAGCGCGTGTCACGCCACAGTATGGTGGTTTACGTTGGGAGAACATTACGGTGAACGGCGTGCAATGGCCAAGTAATAAGAACAACCCTGATGGCACACGTATCATGCACCAGACCCAATTTACGCGTGGGCGTGGTCAAATGGAGGCGATTCCGTTTAGATACGCTGCTGAGCTACCGGATGCGGAATACCCGTTAGTATTAACGACAGGCCGTATTCTAGAACAGTTCCACACCGGAACCATGACACGTAAAACAAAAGGGTTGGATAACTTAGCAGGGCCGCGTGCCATGGTGAGTGTTCATGATGCTGAAGCGCTAGGTATCTCGAATGGTCAGATGCTTAAGGTCTCAACACGTCGTGGTGAAATCGAAATCGCGGCCTTTGTGACTAAACGAATGCAAAAGGGTGTGGTATTTATTCCATTCCATTTTGTTGAATCACCAGTTAACCGTTTGACTACCACAGCGACTGATCCACACGCGAAGATCCCTGAATTTAAGGTGGCGGCTGTGCGTATTGATCCTATTCGTGAGCCTGAGTGTGAAGTAACAGAGGCTTAATCATATTAGCTCGGTGAAGACGGCTGGCATTAAAAAGCCGCGTAACTCTCAGAGTTATGCGGCCTTTTTATCGAGCTAGATTCAGTATCAATAACTGAGTCGTTTCGCTTTAATTTAGATGAGCTTAGTTTTGAACAATTTCGCTACCGTGAACACCAAATTGCTTAGCAGCGTAGGCAACGCGCTCTGCTGGTTTTGGGTATTCAGCCGGTGTGCCCAGGTTTTCAATATGATGCAAGCGAGGTAATAAACCTGCGCCGTTTGCAATCTGTATTGCTAATCCAGGGCGAGCGTTTAGCTCCAGTACCATCGGGCCTTCTTCTTGGTCTAAAACCATGTCCGTACCCATGTAACCAAGGCCTGTCATTTCCCAAGCACTTGATGCAAGTGTCAGCAGCTTTTCCCAATGGGGTACTTGTAGTAGCGCCAACTCTTTCCCCGTATCTGGGTGGTGAGTCACTGGGTGGTCAAATTGAACCGCACGAACGGCTTTACCCGTAGCGATACAAATACCTACGCCCACAGCACCTTGGTGCAAGTTAGCTTTACCATCAGAAGCCGAAGTCGATAGACGCATCATCGCCATTACAGGGTAGCCCTTGAATACAATGATTCGTACATCTGGTACACCCTCGTAACTGAAGCCGTCAAAACACTCGTCAAACTTGATGAGGTTTTCAACTACAGCAACATCGTTCTTACCACCGAGTGAGAAAAGACCCGCGAGAGCGTTACTGATGTGGCGCTCTACGTCTTCTTCATTGATAGTCGAACCCGATGGCTTGGTGTAAACGCCGTCCTTGTGAGAAGTCACAACAAGGATACCTTTACCACCACTGCCTTGAGCTGGCTTGATTACGAAACCCGGCCACTCTTTTACCATCTTGTGGATTGTTTTTACTTCAGCTTGATGACCAATCACGCCAATCAGTTTTGGTACAGTAGCACCAGCCTGTTCAGCAATGATCTTCGTCTTAAGCTTGTCATCAACGAGTGGATACTTGGAACGATCATTGTAGCGACCAATATAACTATGGTTACGCTTGTTCATTCCCATTATGCCTTTGTCTTTCAACCTAAACGGTGAAGTAAACTGATCAAACATAACTTAGTCCTCCGCTAGCGGTTTAAAGCGACGAAGCTCGGTTAGACGGTATCCTGTGTAGTTACCTAGTAGCAAGATGGTCGCTAGAATAACAAGCTGTAAACCAATAAAGTTAAACGTTAAATGCTGGATGAACGGGTTAGTCATGCCTAAGTAAACAAGAACAGCGGTAAATAGAGAACCACCACCTTGTAGCACTACCTCTTTCGCCCCTTCTTCTTCCCATAGGATAGACATACGTTCGATAGTCCAAGATAGGATAATCATTGGGAAGAACGTAATGGATAGACCTTCAGTCAGACCCACTTTAAACGCGACCACAGTGAATACAGAAATAATCATGATTACCGTGATGATTACGGCGGATATCCTGGCGACCAGTAGTAAGTTGAGTTTGGACAAGTAACTTCGAATAATCAGACCCGTACCTACGATAAGTAGGAAACCGACAATACCCGTTACCAATTGTGTTTGCACAAAGGCTACCGCAATCAGTACTGGCATGAAGGTACCGGACGTTTTCAGACCTATGATGACACGAAGGAACACAACAATCAGAGCACCGATAGGAATCAGCATGATGGTTTTAAACATCGCTTGCTCTTCTAGCGGCAGACTATGAATGGAAAGGTTTAACAGTTGATCCGCAGAGACTTTACTGTTGGTTGCTTCAGTGGGAGTCACCTCCTGAGCAATCATCGAGAAGTGAACTTTACTGTTCTGACCGCCAACCACGTCTAATAGAGATACATTTGATTCATCCCAAATTAGCAGGTTTGGCTGAACTTGCTGTTCGCTTGATTCAGGAGAGAATAAAACCCATTGATCGTTATCCCAGATCTGGTTCATTTGCTGGATAGATTGACGACGACGTCCATCTTCTAGCTCGATAACACCAACCACTTTATTGTGAATGTTTGCTGCTGAAAGTAGCTTGTGTGTCGCTTCCACTTTAGTCATGTTATTCAGAATAAGCGCTGAGTTTTGGCTGTCTGGATCGTTAAGTGTTTTGATGAGCTCACGGGTAAAAGTGAGGTTGTCTGCAGAACGCTTTGTCGCTCTATCAATCAATGCAAAAGAAGCGGCTTCTTCAGGGCCGTCGAAGCTTGGCTGTGCGACTTCGCCTTCTGGCGGTATAGCATCAACTTTTGCTTGGTTGTCGACTAGGAATTGTGTTTTGTAGTAGATAGTTTGAGGGCCATCTGCGTATCGAATAGACCACTCTGCGCGGCGACCTGATTCGGTATTCAAGTAAGAGATACCATAACCCGGCGATGAAGCCGATTCGCCGATAAGTGTGTAGTTAGACTGAGTATGAGGAGCCGCTAAGGAAACTTTTGCTTCTTTGCCTACTGCGTTGAACTCGATGCGAGCTTCAACGTCCCAAACCTGTCTGGTTTCCCCTGGAGTCCAAGGTACACCGTAGGTCGTATGTCTGAACATACTCAGTGTTATACCTGCCACAATAAGCAGGAATATAGAGATATAAAATGGAATTCTTGACGTCATAGCTTACCCTACTATTGTTATTTAACTTCCGTTTGTACGTACTTTTTACTTACATCTACTAGCGCTATGTCTTTGATAAATTCGCGCCCTAGTAACACAGGGTGACTCATTTGAGAGCGATCCGCCAATGTAAATTGCGCTTTTTCATGGATTTTTCCAACTTTCACCCATAATTCGATCACAGCTCGACGTTCTGCTTGATCATTGGTTGATTGACGGATTTTTACATAACGTACAACAGGCGCTTCAATCCATTTCTGGTCTTCTTTAGCTTGGGCTTTGTCGTCTAGGTGAAATTTAACCCAGTTCTTGCCGTTACGTTCGAATTCTTTGATATCGACAGCGTTTAAAGAAGAGGTGGTTGCACCTGTATCAACACGAGCATCAAAGCTTTGCTTGATAGAGTCGATAAACACTTTTTCGATGCCGCCAAGGATAGTCGGTTGTGATATAGGAGCGATAGGAGCAACGGCAATAGCGACCGGTTCCTCTTCCTCTAGCTCTTCAATAACCTTGTGTTCCATGCTAGTTAGATGGACATCTAATTGGCTAGAAAGGGTAGTAATTTCGTCTTCTAAGCTTTCAATATAATCACTTTGATTGCTTAGTTGCAGTTCAAGATTTTGAACCTTATTTGCGATGTTTGTCTCTGAGCGGGCAATAGCATCGAGAGTTTCTTGGTGGTAGGCGGCACCGTTAGTCAGGGTACAACCAGAGAGCAAACCAACCGCCACAATCGGCGATAATCGCTTAAACATAAAAAAACCTTTGAGAATTAGAGAATAGTTCAGACTATTTAGAAGTTTAGCCCACAAAAAAGGATGCGTGAAGCATCCTATTGTAAGAGTCTGGTCATATTGAATCGCAATGTGAGCGCTACGCCAATTATTGCTATTTGAAATAGCTCACTTATTAAACATAAGTCAATTTTTGTTCAATTTGTGAGCTCAGGAAGAAAAGTTCATCGCGAAATCAACGGTGACTTTTTGACCATGGCAAGCCATTGTTTTGCTGTCTTATATAGGCTTGTGTTTTATTTACTCAATATGCCACTGCTTTGTGGGCAGAGATTCTATGGTTTTGTTGCTACCAAAATCGCACGTCTTGGCGCTGGGTGGCCTTCAACCGTTTTATTTGGATCGTTCGGATCTAGATAATCTGGAAGAGAGTTGTGCGTCATCCATTCTGTGGTGCGTTGTTCACCAATTGTCGTGACATTTTCATCAACGATACGTACGTCTTCAAAGCCAACTTGTTCCAGCCAGCGTTTCAGTGCGCGAGCTGAAGGGAAGAAGTACACGTTTCTCATCTGTGCGTAACGGTCAACAGGGACCAGTACCGCATTTTCATCGCCTTCAATGACTAAGGTTTCAAGAACCAGTTCACCGCCAGACACCAATTGGTCTTTTAGCTGAATCAAGTGGTCAAGTGGCGAACGACGGTGGTAAAGCACACCCATGCTGAATACTGTGTCGTAGGCTTCTAGCTTTGGCAGCTGCTCGATACCTAGAGGTAATAGGTGAGCACGTTGGTCATCGCCCATTAACTTACGAATTGCTTCAAACTGAACCAAGAATAGATGAGAAGGGTCGATACCAACCGTTAAGCGAGCACCTTCACCGAGCATGCGCCACATGTGGTAACCATTACCACAACCTACATCGAGAACCGAACGGTTTTTCAATGGGGAGATATGTGGAAGCACACGATCCCATTTCCAGTCACTACGCCACTCAGTATCGATATGAATATCGTGAACCGTGTAAGGGCCTTTTCTCCATGGGTGGAACGTCTTTAATAGGCTTTCTAGCTTTTTAAGCTCACCTGTGTGAAATGGTGTTGAGCTGCCAATCGTCACTGAGTTCTTCAGGTCAACTTGGTCTGGTACACCTTGTGGAATCTTGTTTAGTGCACGTAACCAACGGTCGAAGTCACCGTGCTCTGCATTTTGCCAATCTGTCAGTTGCTGTGGCAGAACATTGAGCCACGGCTGAAGGCGAGTGTCTTGGGCAATAAGTTGATAAAAATTGGCAAAATTAAACATAGTTTTTCACTGAGTTAATAGGGGCAATAAACCCTAAAATAAAAATTAAATTTGTCATTTCCTACAGTGAGGATGACGTTCTAATACGAGCTGACCAGGTTTGTAGGCTACTTAATCGCGAACATTGAACCAAAGTTGAAACATTGGAACCAAACTTCGCTGCTTGAGAAGCCAATCTTATCAAATCGTTCTCTGTGAACAGGGATCGAGTCTGGGCGCATTACGTTTTCAATTGCGCTGCGTTTCTGGCTGACTTCCAGTTCGCTGTATCCGTTAGCACGCTTGAAATCGTGGTGCAGGTCGATAAGCAGTTCGTTTGAGCTTTCGTCTTCGAATACGTATTTTTCTGACAGGATTAAGATCCCGCCAGGGCGCAGGCCTGCATGAATTTTTTCAAGTAGAGCGTATCGATCGTCTGGCGACAGGAATTGCAGCGTGAAGTTAAGTACCACAACCGAAGCGTCTTTGATCTCCACTTCACGAATATCGGCTTCAATCACCTCTACTGGTGTGTCACTACGGTAAGCATTAACGTGCAATTTACAGCGCTCAACCATGGCTTCTGAGTTATCGATAGCGAAAATCGTGCAGCCTTCTTGCTGAATGTGACGACGCATAGAAAGTGTCGCCGCACCAAGAGAGCAGCCAAGGTCGTAAATATTTGAATGTGGCTTTACAAAGCGCTCAGCCAGCATGCCGATTGCAGAGATGATATTGCTATAGCCAGGCACCGAGCGTTGAATCATATCCGGAAATACTTCAGCAACCCTTGCATCAAAGGTGAAGTCTCCAATTTTATCAATAGGAGCGGAAAAGATATTGTCTGTGTTGCTCATGGCATTTTCTCTCGACAGTCAGCGTAATTGGCACAAAATTCATACCAAATAAAAGGGGACGTATTTTACGTAAAAAAAGCGCCACTGTCACGAAAACTGAGATTTAGCTCAAGGTTCGAAGTTGCTGATAGGTGATGGGTTAAAACATCGAGATTTGATTATTGCCTTTCTGAGCCGGAAACTGAGCCAGTTCGGGCAGTAATAATGATGTATTTTCAGAGACTTGCTTTTGTAGCCTCTTATAAATAGCAATCGCAAGTTCAGGTGCGTGGTTATTGTCTGGGGTGTGGATCATTAAATAGGGCTGCTTGCCTTCATTAAGCCAGTTTGGGATTTTGGCAAACCAAGGCTTAAAAAACTCAATATTAGGTTCTTGGTCTGGGTGACCAATAAATCGAATCATCGGGTTATTGGCGGTAGCAATTGCATGAACAGGAACACGCGGTTTTTTCTGATGCGCATCGATCACCGCTTCTGTGGTGGGTGGCGCAGAGAAAACGGGGCGGCTGTCCATAATGATGCGATTGATGCCTTCCTCAACCAGCCATTGGTTGAAGCGTTTTTCCGCATCGCCCTTATCAAAGAAACCTAAGTGTCGAACTTCGACGCCAAGCTGCATATCTTTTGGGAATAAGGTGCAAAACTTTTGTAGGGCAGGCAGCATGCTGGGCTCAAAACTGTGCGGCAGCTGAATCGTCCATTGACCAATACGGTCATGCAGTGGCGACATCGTCATCAAGAACTCTTTGAGTTCGGCTTGGCAGTGTCTCAGTTGTTGCAGGTGGGTGATGAATTTGGGCAATTTGAAGGTGAACTTGAAATCATCGTGACTGGCCGCTTTCCAATTGTGAACGGTAGACATACTTGGCGTAGCGTAAAAGGTGGTGTTGCCCTCAACGGTATGGAAAACTTGGGTGTATTTTTCCAAGCGTTCGGCAGGCTTGGTGCCTTTACCGTAGAACTGACTTTGCCACTCAGAATGAGACCACATAGTTAATCCAAGTCTTAGAGGTAAAGTTTCTGTTGTTATTACACGATTATCCATCTATTACACCGTTATCCATCACGCCATCAGTCATTACAAAAAGTTTTTGGGTTGAAACGAAAATCTACTTTACGAGAGTTTTGCTGATTAAGGTACTTTCGAGATATAATTATCGCAATTTTTTCGGTTTTGATGAATCTTTGCGCACTTGATGGGCTAAAAAGCAGCAAAGCCAGATAAAACACAATAAATTCGAATGTGGAAGGTCGATTTTAAGCGAGTTTCCGCGTATAAATGTTCCTTTGCTCTGTTGTGTGGAATGACCACTGACAGCTTGGAAATTAGTAAATAATTAAGAGATTGGGAAATTCATTATGCGTACCCATTACTGTGGTAACCTGAACAAGTCCCTGGCGGGACAAACTGTAGAATTGTGCGGCTGGGTAAACCGTCGCCGTGATTTAGGCGGTCTTATCTTTATTGATATGCGTGATCGTGAAGGCATCGTTCAGGTTGTTGTCGATCCAGATATGAAAGATATCTTCCCGATCGCTAACCAACTGCGTAATGAATTCTGTATCAAGTTTACTGGTGAAGTACGAGTTCGTCCGGACAGCCAAGTAAATAAAGACATGACTACTGGTGAAGTAGAACTTTACGCGACGGGTCTAGAGATCATTAACCGTTCAGAAGCGCTTCCACTAGACTTCAACCAAACGAACTCTGAAGAGCAGCGTCTTAAGTACCGTTACATCGATCTTCGTCGTCCAGAAATGAGCGACCGTATTAAGCTTCGTGCACGTGCTTCTAGCTTCGTTCGTCGTTTCCTAGATGAGAACTTATTCCTAGACATCGAAACGCCAGTACTAACGAAAGCGACACCAGAAGGTGCTCGTGACTACCTAGTACCAAGCCGTGTTCACAAAGGTAGCTTCTACGCACTTCCTCAATCTCCTCAGCTTTTCAAGCAACTGCTGATGATGTCTGGTTTTGACCGTTACTACCAAATCGTTAAATGTTTCCGTGATGAAGATTTACGTGCTGACCGTCAGCCTGAATTTACTCAAATCGATATCGAAACATCTTTCATGACTTCTCAAGAAGTACGTAACGTGACTGAGAAGCTTGTTCACGATATGTGGAAAGAACTTCTAGATGTTGAACTAGGTCAATTCCCAGTAATGCCTTTCTCTGAAGCGATTCGTCGTTTCGGTTCTGATAAGCCAGATCTACGTAACCCACTAGAGCTAGTGGACATTGCTGACTTGGTTAAAGATGTTGAATTCAAGGTATTCTCTGGCCCAGCTAACGACGAAAAAGGTCGCGTAGCAGTTATCCGTGTTCCAGGTGGTGCTAAGCTAACTCGTAAGCAAATCGACGGCTACGCTGAACACGTAAACATCTACGGCGCGAAAGGCCTAGCTTGGATGAAGGTTAACGACCGTGCTGCAGGCATGGAAGGTATTCAATCTCCAGTTGCTAAATTCCTAAGCGAAGACGTAATCAACGGTATTCTAGATCGTACTCAAGCTGAATCTGGCGATATCATTCTGTTCGGCGCAGACAAAGCGGGCATCGTTGCTGAAGCAATGGGCGCACTTCGTCTTAAACTAGGTACGGATCTAGAGCTAACAGACACATCTGCATGGGCTCCACTGTGGGTTGTTGACTTCCCAATGTTCGAAGAAGACGGCGAAGGTAACCTACACGCAATGCACCACCCATTCACATCACCACTAGGTGTGAACGCGGAAGAGCTAAAAGCGAACCCAGCAGCAGCAAATTCTGATGCATACGACATGGTAATCAACGGCTACGAAGTAGGCGGCGGTTCTGTACGTATCCACAACGCAGAAATGCAAACAGCGGTATTTGGTATCCTAGGTATCGAAGCACAAGAGCAACAAGAGAAGTTCGGCTTCCTACTTGAAGCGCTTAAGTACGGCACGCCACCGCACGCTGGTCTAGCATTCGGTCTTGACCGTCTAGCAATGCTGCTTTGTGGTACTGAGAACATCCGTGACGTTATCGCATTTCCGAAAACAACAGCTGCAGCATGTCTACTAACAGACGCGCCAAGCCTAGCGAACCCAGCATCACTGGAAGAGCTAGCAATCGCAGTTAAACTAGCGAAGAAAGAAGACTAATCAAGCGATTAGCCTAACTTTCTACTGAAGCTTTGAGTTTTCGATAGAGCTAAATTTTGTAGTAGAACAATAAAATGCCCGTTAATTTGACGGGCATTTTTTTTTGCGTTCGATATACTAAGCTCATAAAGCATGTATAAATAATCAGTATTTGAAGTTATGTCTATTATCTTAGGGATTGACCCTGGCTCACGCATTACCGGTTACGGTGTTATTCGTCAAAATGGCCGCCACCTATATTACTTAGGGAGTGGTTGCATTCGCACCTCAGAAAAAGAGTTGCCGGGCCGACTCAAACAAATCTACGCCGGTGTGAGCGAAATTATTACTCAGTTCCAACCGGATGTGTTTGCGATAGAGCAGGTCTTCATGGCTAAGAATGCAGACTCAGCGCTTAAGCTTGGGCAAGCTAGGGGCAGCGCGATCGTAGCGGCTGTAAATGCGGATTTGCCTGTTCATGAATACGCGGCTCGTTTAATTAAGCAAGCGGTGACGGGTAATGGTGGTGCGGACAAGTCTATGGTTCAGAACATGGTGATGAGCATGCTTAAGTTACCCGCTAAACCACAGGCCGATGCTGCCGATGCTCTAGGCGTAGCGATCACTCACGCCAACACCAATAAAACTTTGATAGCGCTTGCGGGTAAAGCAACAGGAGCAAGAAAAGGGCGTTACCGATAACCATAGGCTATGGCGTTTCTGAAGACAGAATCATTCGGTTTCTTAAGCTAAGCAAGCTTAAATAAATCATCTTAATAAACACAAAGAACTGGATAAGCATCCAGTTCTTTTATATTCTGTCCCTCAAATTATATTCCATCAAGAGAGTGAATTGTGATCGGACGTCTACGCGGTACATTAATAGAAAAACAGCCACCAGAATTACTAATCGAAGTGAGTGGCGTTGGCTATGAAGTTCAAATGCCAATGAGCTGTTTTTATGAATTACCAAATGTGGGCGAAGAGGCAATTATCTACACTCACTTTGTTGTTCGTGAAGATGCACAACTGCTTTACGGCTTCAATACAGTTAAAGAGCGTGCGCTGTTCCGTGAAGTTATCAAAGCAAATGGTGTTGGTCCTAAACTTGGTCTTGGTATTCTTTCAGGTATGACGGCGAGTCAGTTTGTTCAGAGTGTTGAACGTGAAGATATTTCTACGCTAGTGAAACTGCCGGGTGTCGGTAAGAAAACCGCAGAACGTCTGGTTGTTGAAATGAAAGACCGCCTGAAAGGGTGGGGCGCGGGTGACCTATTTACTCCAGCGACGGATGCAGCACCAATTGATTCTATGCCAACCGTTCACGACGCTGAAGAAGAAGCGGTAAGTGCGTTACTTGCATTAGGTTACAAGCCGACTCAAGCTTCTAAGGTGGTTTCTCAAGTGGCTAAAGATGGCATGACCAGCGAGCAGTTAATTCGCGAAGCACTGAAATCGATGGTTTAATACCTCATATACTTGTTCTACAAAACAGGCTCATTCACTTTGCCTTTACACAGAGTCAAGAAGCGCAGAGTCAACAAGCGCATAGTTAGGAATAGCAGAATTTATGATTGAAGCCGATCGCCTTATTGCACCGGACAACCCAGTATTCAAAGATGAAGATGTCATTGATCGTGCAATACGCCCTAAAGCACTTGCTGACTATCAAGGTCAGGATCATGTTCGTGGCCAAATGGAAATTTTCATCAAAGCGGCGCAATTGCGTAATGAGGCCCTCGATCATTTGTTGATATTTGGTCCTCCAGGCTTGGGGAAAACCACGTTGGCGAACATTGTTGCTAATGAAATGGATGTAAACATTCGCACCACTTCAGGCCCTGTACTGGAAAAAGCCGGCGACCTAGCGGCGCTGCTGACTAACCTTGAAGAAAATGATGTCCTATTCATTGATGAGATCCACCGCCTTAGCCCTGTGGTTGAAGAGGTGTTGTATCCAGCAATGGAAGATTACCAATTAGATATCATGATTGGTGAAGGCCCTGCGGCACGCTCTATCAAGATCGATCTTCCACCTTTTACGTTGATAGGCGCAACGACTCGTGCTGGCTCGCTTACGTCTCCGTTACGTGACCGTTTTGGTATCACTCAGCGTCTTGAGTATTACAAAGTTGAAGACTTGCAAAACATCGTGCAACGAAGCGCTGATTGCCTTGGTCTTTCTATGGAATCAGAAGGGGCGTTAGAAGTTGCTCGTCGTGCTCGTGGTACACCACGTATTGCCAATCGTTTACTGCGCCGTGTACGCGACTATGCGGAAGTGAAAGGAGATGGTCATATCTGCCCAGAGGTTGCCGATAAAGCGCTTAACATGTTGGATGTCGATGCTAAAGGTTTTGACTACATGGATAGAAAGCTTCTGCTTGCGATCATGGAAAAGTTTGGTGGTGGTCCAGTGGGTATCGACAATATGGCTGCAGCGATCGGTGAAGAAAGAGACACCATTGAAGACGTGTTAGAGCCTTACTTGATTCAGCAAGGTTACCTACAAAGAACGCCAAGAGGTCGAATCGCGACCGACAGAGCTTATTTACACTTCGGAATAGATAAGCCGTCTAATCGTTAAATTATTCATTTTTAAAGATCCCAGTTGCATAAGCGCTGGGGTTTTTTGCATTTTACTGAATAACAACTCTTTGCGCTAATCGATAAAAAGGCTGAATAGCGGGTTTCAAAAATGAAAACTTTGATTTCAGGTTTGATTTGGCTAACAAAAATTGAAATAAGTTGTCATAACTTTTGTTAGTACTTTATGGGTAGTTGTAATTTGTATGTTGAAGTGGTGCTGAGCTTTTGTCACAGATATCATGCGCTGTTATTAACAGAGCTCAAATTGGTGTGATTTTAATCATGATTGTTCAAAAATACCTCTAATTTGCGTGAATAAAATTGATACAAATCAACGCAGGCTTCTCCTATAAATCTTTTGAAACATACTGATTTTACCAGTAATATTAGCGCCAGCTATATTAGCTCATGCTTAACAATAATCTAACTATAACGGTACGTTTTTGCTACAAATTTCAATTTGTAATAACAATTACATAAATTGTTTTAACATGGATTTTTGCGGTGAATAATCACACAAGTGTCATTCAGCCGACACAAAGGAGTTACCATGATTGATGTTGTTGATCTGTCGCGATTGCAATTTGCATTTACAGCGATGTATCACTTCCTATTTGTTCCACTGACACTAGGTATGGCATTTCTACTTGCCATTATGGAGTCAGTTTATGTAATGACTGGCAAGCAAATTTACAAGGACATGACTAAGTTCTGGGGTAAATTGTTTGGTATTAACTTTGCTCTTGGTGTAGCGACAGGCTTAACCATGGAGTTCCAGTTCGGTACTAACTGGTCTTACTATTCTCACTATGTTGGCGACATCTTTGGTGCACCGCTGGCTATCGAAGCGCTTGTTGCATTCTTCCTAGAGTCTACTTTTGTTGGTCTTTTCTTCTTCGGTTGGGACAGATTGTCGAAGCGTCAACACTTAGCGGTAACTTGGTTAGTAGCACTTGGTTCTAACTTCTCTGCGCTTTGGATCTTGGTAGCTAACGGCTGGATGCAAAACCCAGTGGGTGCGGAATTTAACTTTGAAACGATGCGTATGGAAATGGTGAGCTTCGCTGAAGTTGTACTAAACCCAGTAGCACAGGTTAAATTCGTACACACAGTAGCGTCTGGTTACACAACGGGTGCAATGTTCATCCTTGGTATCAGCTCATACTACATTCTTAAAGGTCGTGACCTTGCCTTTGCTCGTCGTTCTTTTGCGATTGCAGCATCTTTCGGTATGGCGGCGATCCTGTCAGTAATCGTGCTAGGTGATGAATCTGGTTACGAGCTTGGTGAAGTTCAAAAAGTGAAACTCGCTGCTGTAGAAGCAGAGTGGCACACTGAAGAAGCACCAGCTGCATTCACTGTTTTTGGTATTCCAAACCAAGAAACAATGGATACTGACTACGCAATTAAGATTCCTTACGTAATGGGTATTATCGCAACACGTTCTCTTGATAAAGAAGTAACAGGCCTGCGTGACCTGCGTGATGACCACGTTGATCGTATCCGCACGGGTATGTACGCATACGAGCTGCTTGAAAAGCTACGTTCAGGCGATAAGTCTGAAGAAAACATGGTGGCATTCGACGAAGTGAAAGGTGACCTAGGTTACGGTCTACTTCTTAAGCGCTACACAGACGACGTTGTTGATGCAACAGAAGAGCAAATCCAAATGGCTGCGGATGATTCTATCCCAACAGTTTGGCCTCTATTCTGGTCATTCCGTCTGATGGTTGCTTGTGGCTTCATCATGTTGTTTGTATTCGGCGCAGCGTTTGTTCAAACGTGTCGTCAAAAGATCGAACAGAAACCATGGGTACTTAAAGCGGCGCTGTTCTCAATCCCACTTCCTTGGATTGCGATCGAAGCGGGTTGGTTCGTTGCTGAGTTTGGTCGTCAACCATGGGCGGTTGGTGAAATCCTACCGGTTAACGTTGCAGCATCAGCACTAACTATTGAACAGCTTTGGACTTCTCTATTCGCTATTCTGGCACTGTACACAGTGTTCTTGATTGCTGAAGTTTACCTAATGCTGAAATTCGCACGTAAAGGTCCAAGTAGCTTAAAGACAGGCCGTTACCACTTTGAACAAAACGATAACTCTGTTGAAGACAAAGTTAGCCGTTCAGTCGAAGTATAAGTGAGGGAATATTATGTTTGATTACGAAAGCTTACGACTTATTTGGTGGGTATTGATCGGTGTTCTACTGGTTGGTTTCGCCGTAACTGATGGCTTCGATATGGGTGTTGCTGCTCTTTCACCGGTTATCGGTAAGAGCGACACTGAACGCCGTATTATGCTAAACACGATTGCCCCTCACTGGGATGGTAACCAAGTTTGGCTTATCACTGCGGGTGGCGCATTGTTTGCTGCGTGGCCACTGGTTTACGCAACATCGTTTTCTGGCTTCTACTTCGCAATGTATGCGACGTTAGCAGCGCTTTGGTTACGACCACTTGCTCTTGATTACCGTTCTAAGATCGAAGATCCAAAATGGCGCAAAACTTGGGACTACGCACTTTGCTTTAGTGGTACAGTTCCACCAATCATCTTCGGTGTAGCATTTGGTAACCTATTACAAGGTGTTCCATTTGACCTGAACGAATTTATGATGTCTAAGTACCATGGCACGTTCTTCGCTCTGCTAAACCCGTTTGCATTGCTTTGTGGTGTATTAGCTCTGATGTTGTTCGTGATGCAAGGTGCAACATGGCTTCAAATGAAGACTACAGAAGAGCTGCACGCTCGTGCTCGTAACGTTGCTCAGATCACTGGCCTAATTGCTATTGCTCTGTTCGTTATTGGTGGTTTCTGGGTTCAATCTATCGAAGGCTATGTTATTACAAGCACTATCGATACGTTTGCTGATTCAAACCCTCTAAACAAAGAAGTATCACTTCAAGTGGGTGCTTGGATGACAAACTTCGAAACGTATCCAGCAATGTGGGCTGCACCGATCCTTGGGGTAGCGATGCCACTGCTTGCTGTGATTGCATCTCGCTTTGAGCGTGGTGGTTTCGCATTCTTGTTCTCAAGTCTATCGAACGCAGGTGTTATTTTAACGGCTGGTTTTGCAATGTTCCCATTCGTAATGCCATCAAGCCTGAATCCTAGCCATAGTTTGACTATGTGGGATTCAACAGCGAGTGAGCTCACGCTTGGCCTTATGACTGCTGTTGCGGCGGTAATGGTTCCGGTGATTCTTGGCTACACAACTTGGACATATTACAAAATGTTCGGTCGTCTAGATAAGAAACACATCGAAGATAACGACGTTTCAGCTTACTAAGCTAGAAGTTAAATAACTTAGGAGAAATTTTATGTGGTATTTCGCATGGATTTTGGGTGTACTTCTAGCATGTGCATTCGGCATCATTAATGCTCTTTGGCTAGAGCATTCAGAAATGATGGACAAAGACAGTGAGTAATCTCGCAGAGCAAATCGCTAAACTGCATCAACCAATGGATAAGACTCTATTAAGAGCTTTATCCTTGGTATTGGGTTTCATGCATGTTGGTTTAGTGATGTGGGATCCTGAAGCGTATGCGACAAGCATCGGGGGCTTTAACGCGATCATCGGGCCAATGTTTATCTGGGCTGTTTGCTCAAGCATGGTTTACGGTATTGGATTTAAGCCAAGAGCTTGGATGTGGCAGCTACTGTTTAGCCCATACGTTTCACTCACAATTTTGCTCTACCTAACGGTGCTGCGCCTTCTATAAAAGGCAAAGGATTTAGGTTCATAACGATGTGAATCTTTATACTTGTTGGGTTTTTAGCCAAAAAGAGGTCATCTTATACAGATGGCCTTTTTTTTCGTCTGTTAAATCAAAAAATTCACAGCGATATACTATTAATGATAAGGAGTTAGGTTATAGTGAGATCTTTATCGTTTTGGATTGTGGTAGCAAATTGCAGGGATTATCTAAGCTATTTACGTGGCCAGTGACTGTGTATTACGAAGACACCGATGCGGGTGGCGTTGTATACCATTCAAACTATCTTAAGTTTTTCGAACGCGCTCGAACTGAGATGTTGCGCTCAATTGGCGTTTCTCAGCAAGTATTGTTAGAACAAAACATCGGTTTTGTAGTCCGACATATGGACATTGATTTTATTCAAGGCGCGCGTCTTGATGATTCTTTACAAGTCATTACAAATATTTACGAGTTGAAGCGAGCTACCTTGGTCTTCTGTCAAGAGATCGTAAATCCTGATGGCAAGGCATTGTGTAAAGCAATGGTTAAGGTAGCATGTATCGATAATCAAAAAATGAAACCCAAAGCAATGCCAACATTTATTCTCACGGAGCTAACGAATAGTGACTGCTGAAATCTCAATCTTAGGCCTAATTTTAGAAGCTAGTTTACTAGTTAAGATGGTCATGCTGACTCTTATGGGCATGTCTGTTGTTTCTTGGGCGATGATCATAAAAAGAAGTAAAGTGTTATCTCAAGCTTCTAAACAAACAGAAGTGTTTGAAGACAAATTTTGGTCAGGCGTTGATCTTGCAAAACTGTACCAAGAGAGCAACAAACGCAAAGACGAGCTTTCTGGTACTGAAGAAATTTTCTACGCAGGCTTTACTGAGTTCGCTCGCCTTCGTAAATCGAATGCAACATCACCTGACTTCATTATGGAAGGCACTGGCCGTGCGATGCGCGTTGCCGTTGCTCGTGAGATTGATGAACTAGAAACTAACTTACCTTTCTTGGCGACCGTTGGCTCTATCAGCCCATACATCGGCCTATTTGGTACGGTTTGGGGCATCATGCACTCATTCATCGCATTAGGTGAAGTGAAGCAAGCGACGCTCGCAATGGTTGCTCCTGGTATTGCAGAAGCACTGATCGCAACAGCAATGGGTCTATTCGCTGCGATTCCAGCGGTAATGGCGTACAACCGCTTCAGCAGCCGAGTAGGCAAGCTAGAACACAACTACGCGACTTTCTCTGAAGAGTTTCACAGTATTCTTCACCGTCAAGCGATGGCTGGCAGGGAATAATAGATGGCTGGATACCAACCTAAAAAACGCAAAATGACAGCAGAGATTAACGTTGTACCTTACATCGACGTTATGCTTGTTTTGCTGATCATTTTTATGGTGACTTCGCCGTTTGTTACTCAAGGCGTTGACGTTGAATTGCCTCAGGCTTCAACGGCTAAATCGGCACAAGACCTACTGGGTGACGACAATGCAAGTTTCATCATCGTTGAAGTGAACAAAGACGGTGAACTTGGCTTGAGCGTTAATGACGAAGAAGTACAGCGTGGCTTATCAATGGAAGATATTATCGTCCGTGTGAAAGCCGAGTTGTCTCTGAAGCCAAACTCTCCAGTGGCGGTTGGTGGTGATGCCGCAACGCCATACGCTGAAGTGGTTTTATTACTTGATGAATTAAGCCGTGCAGGTGTGCCAAAGGTTGGCCTTTTAACGGATATAAGGGAATAGCTCCGTAGCATTCATGAAAGCGAATAATAAAAAATCCAATAATTTCAGATCACCGCTTCTTATTTCTCTTGGGCTGCACGTCATTTTATTCGTTGCGCTCATTTGGGGGGCGGATTTCACGATGTCAGAGCCAAAGCCTACAGGGCAGATGGTTCAAGCAGTGGTGATTGATCCTCAGTTGGTTCGCCAGCAAGCTCAACAGATTCGTCAACAAAGAGAAGCGGCAAGCAAGAAAGAGCAAGAGCGTCTTGACAAACTCAGACGTGAAAGCGAACGACTTGAAAAGAATCGTAAAGCTGAAGAAGAAAATATTCGCAAGCTAAAAGAACAGCAAGCGAAAGAAGCTAAAGCAACTCGTGAAGCTGAAAAGCGTCGAGTTGAGAAAGAGAAACAACGCAAAGCTGAAGAAGCGCGTTTACAGCAAGAGCAAAAGAAAGCCGCTAAAGCCGAAGCTGACCGTAAGCTAAAAGAAGCTGCGTTAGTGAAAGCCGAGAACGAGCGTAAAGCCAAAGAAGCGGCAATCGCAAAAGCTGAACAAGAACGCGTGGCAAAAGAAAAAGCAGCGAAAGAGGCAGCAGACAAAGCTCGTAAAGAGAAAGAAGCCGCTGAACTCGCGGAAAAGCGACGCATAGCGAAAGAGAAAGAAGCGGCAGCCGCAGCAGAGAAAGCCCGTAAGGCAAAAGAAGCTGCAGCAAAAGCAGAAAAAGAGCGTAAACAACAAGAAGCCGCATTGAACGATATCTTTGCTGGGCTTGAAACGGAAGCGACTCAAAACTCTTCAGCAAGACAACAATTTATCACTGATGAAGCGCAACGTTACGGGGCTATCTATACCCAACTGATTCAACAGAACCTGTTGTTAGAAGACAGCTATCGAGGACGCTCATGTCGAGTGAACCTTAAGCTGATTCCAACGGGCTCTAACGCGATATTGGGTAGTTTGAGTATCTTAGATGGCGATAGCCGTTTATGTGCAGCAACCAAGCGTGCGGTGGCACAAGTACAATCTTACCCGTTGCCTAAAGACCCAGACATTGTGAACTCACTGAAAGACATTAACTTAACTGTATCACCAGAGTAAAAGGACGAACTTGTGTTAAATAAACTATTACTGAGTTTTGTTTTCTTAATAGCTACAAGCAGCCAGTTTGCACATGCAGCGCTGGAGCTGGTTATTACAGACGGTATTAACTCTGCAAGACCTATAGCTATTGTACCTTTCCGTTGGGAAGGCTCAGAGCCATTGCCACACGATGTATCAGCGGTTATCGCTTCTGACTTACAGCGCAGTGGTAAATTCAGCCCAGTTGCGACAAGCAAAATGCCTCAAACGCCTTACAGCGAAACTGAGGTTAACTTTGATGCTTGGACTAACCTAGGTGTTGACTCATTGCTTACCGGTAGTATAACTAAAAATGCCGAAGGGCAGTATGTGGTGAATTACCAATTGATCGACATTGTTCGTGGTCAACTGACCAAAGGACAAAGTCGTGCGCTGAGTGATGAAGGCCAATTAGTGCTTTCTAAAGATCACGTTCTATTCAATAAGAAGGCTACGGTTCCTGGTAATCGCTTGAGAGAGTACGCACACCGTATCTCAGACCTAGTGTATGAAGAGCTAACTGGTGAGAAAGGCGCGTTCTTAACTCGTATCTCTTACGTGGTAGTGAACGATAAAGACAAGTACCCGTATCAACTTCGTGTTGCTGACTACGATGGCTTTAACGAGCGTTTAGTACTTCGTTCTAAGCAGCCTCTCATGTCTCCAGCATGGTCACCAGACGGCAAAAAGCTAGCTTATGTGAGCTTCCAGAATGGCCAAGCTGAAATATTCATCATGAATATTTACACGGGTGAACGTGAGAAAGTGACGTCATACCCTCGTCACAATGGTGCGCCAAGATTCTCGCCAGATGGTAAAACATTGGCATTGGTATTGTCGAAAACGGGCAGCCTTCAGGTGTACACACTTGACCTTGCTAGCCGTAAGCTGACTCAAATTACCCGCGGCCGTTCGAATAATACTGAACCATTCTGGCACCCAGATGGCAAGTCTCTTATTTTCACATCGGATCGTGGTGGTAAACCACAGATTTATAATGTAAATTTGTCCAATAATTCGACTTCTCGTATTACTTGGCAAGGTAGCCAAAACTTAGGTGGCCAGATCACTCCTGATGGTCGATTCATGATCATGGTGAATCGCAGCAACTCAGGTTTTAACTTGGCTAAGCAAGATTTGGAAACCGGTGCGGTTCAGGTACTAACAAAAACATTGTTAGATGAGTCTCCAAGTATTGCACCGAATGGAGGTATGGTTATCTATAGCTCTATTTACAACAAAACAAATGTACTATCGATGGTTTCTATCGATGGACGTTTTAAAGCTAGATTACCGGCAACTAACGGACGCGTAAGAGCGCCTGCATGGTCACCGTTCCTCTAGGGAAAATTACATATTCTTTTAGCTATTGATAGTGTTAACTATTGTGGCATTTAACTATCTATAGCACTCTTAGTCGCTGTAGAAACTAAGTTTGATAACGTAAGGAAAAAAAGATGCAACTTAACAAAGTTCTTAAAGGCTTGATGATTGCACTACCAGTGATGGCAGTAACGGCATGTAGCTCAACTGATGAAGCAACATCTGCAACATCTGGTACTGAAAGCAACCAAACAACTTCAGGTTCAGAAGGCAATGTAGACACAACTGTTGTAACGCCAATTGACGCTAACGGTCAACTGTCTGAGCAAGAGCTTAAAGAGCAAGCGCTACGTGAAACTCAAACAATCTACTTCGCATTCGATAACTCTACTATCGCTGGCGATTACGAAGAAATGCTAGCAGCTCACGCAGCATACCTAGTTAAGAACGTTGACATGAACGTTACTATCGAAGGTCACGCTGATGAGCGCGGTACTCCTGAGTACAACATCGCACTTGGCGAGCGTCGTGCACAAGCTGTAGCGAAATACCTACAAGCTCTAGGTGTTCAAGCTGACCAAATCTCTATCGTAAGCTACGGTGAAGAGAAGCCACTTCTTCTAGGTCAATCTGAAGATGTGTACGCTAAAAACCGTCGCGCAGTACTAGTTTACTAATTTTAGTAGACTATATAATTGAGGAATTGCCTCATGTTCAGTAACACAAAGCGAGTCATTTTGCTTTCGTTACTGGCAAGTGCAGCGAACACCGCGTTCGCTGCACCAGCTCCAGTATCCGATCTCAATAGCACCGCAACCAATTCATCATCTTCCTCTCGATCAGCATCTAACGAATCAGATATTGAGCGTTTAGAGCGCCTGCTTCAAAATCGCAATCTCGTTCAGCTTCAAATGCAACAGCAAATCGACGACATGGCACTGGAGATCAGTGAACTTCGTGGTGAGCTGGAACGAAACAGCTACGATATGAAGCAAATGCTAGAGCGTCAGCGTGAACTGTTCATTGAACTGGATCGCGTAAGAGGCGAGGTGAAAGCAGCAGGAACAGCAACGGTAGCAGTGGCGGCGAGCGAAGGCTCTAAAGACGCTTCTGGTACGTTCAGTACTGATGTGGATGAGCAAACTGCTTATCAAAATGCTGTAGATATGATTCTAAAGCAACGAGACTACACGGGTGCTATCGCTGCATTCCAAAAGTTTCAAAAAGACTTCCCAGATTCTACCTTCACACCTAACTCACATTACTGGTTAGGTCAGCTTTATTTCGCTAAGAAGCAAGATAAAGAAGCCGTGAAGAGCTTCGCTGCTGTTGTGTCGTACAAAGACTCAAACAAGCGAGCAGATGCACTGGTTAAGCTTGGTGACATAGCAGCGCGCAACAACAACGCGACGCAAGCTAAGAAATATTACCAACAAGTCGTAACCGAGCACCCAAACAGTGCTTCGGCTAAAGTGGCCAAAACCCACTTATAACCAAAATAGGGGTGCTTAGGCGCCTCTTTTTTATACCTGTTCACTTCCGTTTAGTGTTTACTTCTCTTGCTAGTGATGACAACACATCGCCTTGTTTATGCGTTTTAAGCATTAGCTAGTCACCGCTTGCAACCAATCCTTTTTGATCCCAATCGCTGTCCTGTGTAGAATACTCGGATTCTCGGAAGAAGTTGCGTAGAGCAAGAGCAATGAGTCATATACTAGATAAAATCGATACAGTTTACCCGTTTCCGCCTAAGCCAGTTCCATTGAGCGACGCTCAGAAACAGGCCCACATCGCAAACATCAAAAAACTACTTCAAGAAAAAGATGCAGTTCTAATTGCACACTACTACACCGATCCTGAAATTCAGGCTCTGGCAGAAGAAACTGGTGGTTTCGTTGGCGATTCATTAGAGATGGCTAAGTTCGGTAACCGTCACTCAGCAAGCACTTTGATCATCGCTGGTGTTCGTTTCATGGGTGAGTCTGCAAAGATTCTTACTCCTGAAAAACGCATTTTAATGCCAACACTTGAAGCTGAATGTTCGCTTGATCTTGGCTGCCCAGCTGACAAATTTACAGAATTTTGTGATGCTCACCCTGACCACACTGTGGTTGTATACGCGAACACCTCTGCAGCTGTTAAAGCTCGTGCAGACTGGGTAGTTACGTCGAGCATCGCTTTAGAAATCGTTGAAAGCCTAGACGCTGAAGGCAAACCCATTATTTGGGGGCCAGACCGTCACCTAGGTTCTTACATCGCAAATCAAACTGGCGCTGACATGTTGCTTTGGCAAGGTGAGTGTATCGTTCATGATGAGTTCTCAGCTGATGCTTTGAAGAAAATGAAATCGGTATACCCAGAAGCGGCTATCTTGGTTCACCCAGAATCACCAGCAAGCGTGGTTGAACTGGCTGATGCTGTAGGCTCAACAAGCCAACTGATCAAGAAAGCAAAAGAGCTGCCTCATCCACAGATGATTGTTGCGACAGACAAAGGCATCTTCTTCAAGATGCAGCAATTGGTTCCTGAAAAAGAGCTGATTGAAGCGCCGACAGCGGGTGCTGGTGCAACGTGTCGTAGCTGCGCACACTGTCCTTGGATGGCAATGAACGGCCTTGAAGCGATTGAAAACGCGCTTGAGAATGGTGGTGAGCAACACGAAATCTTCGTTTCTGACGAATTACGCGTGAAGTCTCTTATTCCATTGAACCGCATGCTAGATTTTGCAGAGCAGTTAAATGTGCAGGTAAAAGGTAACGCGTAAGTCGTTCTTTTATCTAACCAATAAAAAAACCAGCTACTAGTGCTGGTTTTTTTGTATCTGCGTATAGGCCGCCAATATCAATCTTGTGGTCATGTATCTTTTTCTGATGATACATCTTGTTGATATCGCGTATTTTTTCTAGCATGTAAGTAAGAGGAAAAGATTAGAGGCTCGAATGATAATCTGGTTACAACTCAAACGCTGGATCAAAGCAAACATCTTTGTTTTGAATGGCAAAAACTTACTGTTCACTTTTCTTGGCTACATCGCTTTATCGTGGTCGATGCTGTATTTGGCGGGTGAAACAGATTTAACCAGTTCGGTTACCGTATTCGCTTACTACTTGGTGGTGACGGCTTCTACGGTTGGTTATGGTGATTTATCACCGACCACGGTAGCGGGGCAGTGGATCGTTATTCTATTTGTGATTCCAGGCGGGTTGAGCCTTTTTGCCGCGTTGCTCGGTAAAGTGGCGACAGAAGGTGTTGAATATTGGCGAGCGGGCTTGCTAGGAAAAAGGAGAGTTAGAGTGGACAACCACATTTTGATGTTGGGGTGGAATGAGCAAAGAACCATTCATCTCATCCGCATGCTACAACACGAAGAAACGGGTAAACGACCAATCGTGCTATGTACGCGTTCAGATATCGAGAACCCGTTACCCGGTGAAATCAATTTCGTCAAAGTAAACAGCTACACCGATGGCAAAGAGATGGAGAAAACGGGCATTGAGTCTGCAAGTTGCATCCTGATTGATAACCCAGAAGACGACATTACGTTATCTGCGGCGCTTTACTGTGCCAACCGAAACCCTAAAGCGCACCTTCTTGTTTACTTTAAAGATGAAGCGCTGAGCGACCTGCTACACAAACATTGTCCAAACTCTGAATGTATTCCGGCTGTGGGTGCTGAGATGCTAGCAAAGGCTGCGGTAGACCCAGGTTCCAGTGCGCTTCACCAAGAATTATTGAGCTCAACAAGAGGTATGACACAGTATTCAACGTCTTTCCCTGAAGACGCTGAGTCTGTCACCGTCGCGCCTATTTTCTCAGTGTTTAAAGAGAAGTATCAAGCAACTCTGATCGCCATTGATACGGGGAGCGGTATTGAACTCAACCCAGAGTTAGATCAAGTGGTCAGCAGTGGTACTAAGCTGTTTTATATTGCTGATGAGCGAATTGATGACTTCGATTGGAAAGGCTTCTAAAGCGACTATTTTATTTCGTCTGAAAACTAAAAAAGGCCTCATAATGAGGCCTTTTGGCTTGTATAAAGCTAACTGTTATTGAGCTTCAGCCAGTGCAATGCCACGCTGCGTTAGTCCGCAAAGCATCACAGGAACAGCGTTAAAGATCTCTTCGAACTGCTCTAGGCCTTCGATGCCTTGCTCTGCAAGCGTAGCAATTGACGTTTCTGGATCGTAAAGCATGCTCAGTGACAGCAGGACACCGCCAACGAGTGCGTTATCTTCGCTCTCTTCAGGCATTAGTGTTTCCCAATCGTCGCGAGCAATCTGCCAGCCTTGAAGCAAGCCTTCACAAAAATCACGAGCGGCAGTGTTCACCACTTCTTCGTCGTCTAATTGACAAGCTTCAGGCCAAACCCAAGTCCCTTCAATCAGTTCTGGGCGGGTTTTATTCCAAAGCTCGATGATAACTTCAATGTAGCTTTCTAGCTGTTCACCATCCGTAAAAGGTGCGACTTCTTCGCCACCCCATAAGAACGGTAGCCACTCATGCGGGGTTAACACATTCGGTGCCGCTGCCATTGCAGTGACAAAGCCCATTGTTTTGTGTTCTGTGATTAGCTTTCCTTCCAACTCTGGAAGCGCAAGAATATCTTGTAAAGTCAAAGTGAGGTACCGTAAAAGGGAACATATTTGCGCTTATAGTACCAATGAACTTGTGCCAATCAAGCTTCAATCTAAAAAGGCTTGATGTCATGGATGATAAACACTAGGTTTAACAGAAAAGAAAACAATAAAAGAATTATGCAGATACGGTCGTCTTTAAAGAAAAAAAGCATGGTAGCGCTTGGATTATACCTTGCGATGTTTATTGCCATTGTCGGTAGTGTGACGTATTACGTCGTAGAATCCCCTGTGCGCGCCAAATTACAACAAAACCTCGACTTGCGTACGCAACTGTTATCCGCATTGATTACAGAGCCACTCAGTAGTTCTCGAGGCTTCGTAGACAGTCTCGTTGGGTTTGCTCAAGCGCATCGTAACGGTGATGATGTTATTCCGCTCTTTAAGTCCATGTTGGCGGCGAGCGACGATACAATTGTCAGTGCCGGTATTTGGCCCGAACCTTATGCGCTTGATTCTAAAAAGCTTCTCAACAGTTACTTTTTTAATAAAGCCGACGATGGAATAATCGACCAGATATATTCTTACAACAACCCCCAAAATGCCCCTTATCAAGAAGAGTATTGGTACACCTCTGTCGTCAACCAAAAACAAGGCACGATCTCTTGGAGCGATGTGTATATCGATCCATACACACACGTTCGAATGATTACGGCGTCTTCCCCTTATTATTACGACGGTACTTTTGCCGGTGTTGCCACGGTGGATCTCTCGCTCGAAGAGCTGCTTGGTTTTATCAAGAACCACGCCGAAGAATACAACCTTGGCATTACGCTCAGAGATAAGCTTAACCAAGTGTTGGTTTCGCATAACTTTAATCTCGTTGAAGGCATTTACATCAGTAGCAATCAATTTGGTGATTTCGGCTGGCAAGTGGATGTGGTGAACTCCAAATCACGAGTAGAAGACGAAGTGTTTCGTCAGGTGATGAGCATTGAAGGCGGTATTGTTCCGCTATTGCTACTTTGTGTCATGGCGGGGTATTACTTATTGAACCGTTATTTGATTAGTCCAATCACAAGGATTGCAGCACAGGTTGATAGTTCGAAAGCCGGCGAAATCATTGATGTGGATTACTCGAGTGATGACGAAATCGGCCATTTGATTAAAACCTTCAACGAAAAGACCATTTATCTCGAAGCGGAAAAGGTTAAAGCTCAGGCATCCACTAATGCAAAAACCGCTTTCCTTGCGACCTTGTCACATGAAATTCGCACTCCGATGAATGGGGTATTGGGTACCGCTCAAATCCTATTAAAAACGCCTCTAAATTCTGAACAAGAGAAGCATCTTAAGAGCTTGTATGAGTCCGGCGATCATATGATGACTCTACTCAACGAGATCTTAGACTTCTCGAAGATCGAGCAGGGCAGGTTGGATCTTGATGAAACGCGTTTCCCGCTTGATTCGATCATCGGCAGTATTAACAGTGTTTACTACACATTGTCTTCCGAGAAAGGGCTTCAATTCAAAGTGTACTCTGAGGTGACTTCGGGTCGTTGGTACTTCTCAGATAAAGCTCGCCTTCGCCAAATTTTGTTTAATCTATTGAACAACGCGGTGAAGTTCACCTCCAGAGGCTTTGTTGAGGTGTACCTGAAAGAAGTTGTAGAGGGGAGTGACACCTATCTGAGCATTCGAGTTCGTGATACCGGAATTGGTATTTCTAAAGAAGCTCAGAAGCGTATTTTTAAACCGTTTGAACAAGCGGAGTCTTCGACCACAAGGCGTTTTGGCGGTACTGGCCTTGGCCTCGCGATTGTGAAGAAAATTGCCCAGTTGATGGATGGCAGTATTACCGTCACCAGTGAAGAAGGGATAGGCACGAGTTTTGATGTTCGCTTGAAGATTCAGCCATGTCAGCCAGGAGAAATCGAGAGTTTGCCACATAAGAAGTTGGACTACTCTGGCTTAAAGGTACTGATCGTCGAGGACAACCGAACTAACACGGTGATCATTGAAGCCTTCATGAGCAGTAAAGGCTTTACCTGTAAGAGCGTCGAAAACGGTGAACTTGCGATACAAGCCGTGGTTGCTGAGCGCTTTGATTTGGTGCTCATGGATAACCATATGCCTGTGATGGATGGCGTTGAATCAACCACTGCTATTCGTGCTTTGATAGGCGATGTGTCATCGGTATTGGTGTTTGGTTGTACGGCTGATGTCTTTAAAGAGACTCGTGAGCGTATGTTGGGGGCAGGTGTGGATTATATTATTGCTAAGCCGATTGACGAGCGTGAACTGGATGATGCCTTGTTCCGCTATTCAAATAAGCTTTATCAATACCATGAAGTAAAAGCGGATGAGCTCGAAAGCCAAGACGTAAAACCACACGATTCGAAAAGTAAAAGCGAGTCACTGCCTAAACCTGATCTTCGCAACAAAGATAACACTGAAGAGCTGTTAGTGACGTTGTATGTGGCGCTAGAAGACAACAACCTAGAACTGATTCAATTTGCACTAGAGAGCCTACGTGTCCACGTTGAAGCTATGAACAACGCGGAACTTACTGAACAAGTCGATAAAGCGTTAGAGCAGGTTGCTTTAGGATCACCACCTACACAAGATGTCATTAATATCATTACTGTAAATCTACCTATGGCTTAAATGTTGTTTAATTACGATAAGTAAATGACGAACTGTCCAATATTTGACCTTGGTTGGATTTTTTGGTGAAAGTGACTGCTTTTAAAGTGGTTTTTGGTTGTTAATTTACAACTTGATTTTTAATTTGGAGTGTATGACTACTAATCTTGTGATTTAATAGCGACATTATCTGGTGAGGTGCAAATGTGCCTTGTTTATATGTTACTAAATCACTAATTAAGCAGTGATATATTTTAGGTTTGTCGTCAATGAAGTCTCGTGGTCCATTTTGTATTCGAAACGCAGCTGCGGATACATTTGCTATGGTCGTTTTCTGTTTTATTTCTGGCATGATCGTAGAAGTGTTTATTTCTGGTATGACGTTTGAGCAATCTCTTGCTTCTCGAACGTTATCTATTCCTGTAAACATTGCTATCGCTTGGCCTTATGGCGTTTTTCGTGATTGGTTCTTACGCAATGGTGCAAAACTTTCAGAAAGCTCATTGATGAAAAACTTGTCTGATTTGATGGCATACGTGTTATTCCAGTCTCCAGTGTATGCGGGTATTTTGTTGGCAGTGGGTGCTTCAGGCGACCAGATCGTTACGGCTGTCACCAGTAATGCAGTTATCTCGTGCGGTATGGGCGTACTTTACGGCTACTTCCTCGATATGTGTCGTAAATGGTTTCGAGTTCCTGGCTACTATCAACAAGCTTAAGAAAAGCAACAAGCGTAAGTGCAGCGAAAGAATGAAATTTGGTTTGTTTTTGATCTAATGAGTTAATTTGTAATCGAACAAACCGAAAAAGGCACTTTTTTTGAGAATGCCCCTTGACCAAAGCAAGCAGAATCAATAAAGTAGCGCCTCGTTGAGTGACATGCTCAACACACAATTTGTGGAAGGATGGCTGAGTGGCTTAAGGCGCTCGCCTGGAAAGCGAGTATACGTTTATAGCGTATCTGGGGTTCAAATCCCCATCCTTCCACCACTATTCAAAACCCTAGCAGAAATGCTGGGGTTTTCTCGTTTTAGAGCCTCTATATCCCACCTCATCTGTATACCTCCCTAATATCCGTTCCTTTAATCATTGCTTTATAGTTATAATCTCTATTAATACCGTCGCAGAATTAACCATATTAGGTGTTTTTATCATAGATAATCGCTTGATTTTTTGGCGTGAACCTAGATTATTAATAGTACGCAATATTATGAATAATCTAACTATTAGGAATCCATAACCTCATGACAGAAACCCTAGTTTCTCCAATGCTCTCTTTTACGATCGCGATTTCATTACTGTTTATCGGTAAAGGTTTGATCGAGCGATCTGAAGTATTAAGAAAGTATTCACTGCCAGAGCCTGTGATTGGTGGCTTTGTCTGCGCAGCGACCGTAGCGGCGCTTTACTATATTTTTGAAATCCAAATCACTTTTAGCCTAGATGTCAGAGACTTTTTGCTTCTCTACTTTTTTGCTGGCATCGGGCTCCAAGCGGATATTAAAACACTGATTAAAGGCGGGCGACCGTTGTTCATCCTACTGTGTCTTGCTGCCATTTTTATCGTGTTGCAAAACGTAGTCGGAATGGCAGTCGCTTCTGGCTTTGGAATGGATGCGAAAGCAGGCTTGCTATCTGGGTCTGTTAGCTTGATAGGCGGCGTAGGCACAACGTTAGCTTGGGCGCCAATGTTTGTGGAAGAGTTTGGTATTGCTAACGCGCTCGAACTTGGTGTCGCTTCAAACACGGTTGGTTTAATTGCAGCGTGTGTGATTGGTGGTCCGATTGCGAACTACCTGCTCAATAAACACAAAGTAAGCCCTTCTAATGAAGAAGAGGTTACGGTTGGTGCATTCCAAGAGAGTGAAACAAAAACAGAGCTTAGCCACTACGGCGTTCTGTGGGCGTGGTTGATTCTTAACTTAACACTAATGCTGGGTTACAGCTTGAGTGAAGTTATCGACTCGATGGGCCTAAAACTGCCGTTATTCGTTAGCTGTTTGATCGCAGGTATCCTAATCGGAAACGTTGGTCGCGCACTGTTTAAGAAACGTCGTACACAAGAGAAAATCGCTCAAGGCCGCAAAGGCTTAGCGATGATCTCTGATATTTGTTTAGGCATGTTCTTGACCATGGCATTGATGGGGTTGCGTATCTGGGATCTCGATGGACTGTTTGGCTATATCTCTGTTGTCATGAGTATCCAGATCTTGCTTTCCCTGTTGTTTACTGTGTTTGTCGTTTATTACTTGATGGGAAGAAACTACGATTCTGTGGTGATATGTTCAGGCTTCGGTGGTATCACTCTAGGCTCGACCGCAACAGCAATTGTGAACATGACCGCAGTAACTCATCGATATGGCGCAAGCCCACAAGCATTCATTGTGGTGCCATTAGTGTGTGGTTTCTTTGTTGATTTGATTAATGCGCTAGTGATCAGTTTCTTTGTTGGTCTGTAGCGCTAATTAAGAGCAATTGTCTTAAGCAAAAAAAGCCTAGCTGTGATGCTAGGCTTTGTTGTATTCAAGTATGAGCATTCTCTTCTACTAAGTGTATGTTTAGCTCCGAAGGTAATTGGCTGCTATTGGTGTATATGCGGTCAAAGTCATTCAGTGACGCTACCTTTAGAGCGGCAAAGCGTCCCCATTTACTGGCATCCGCGACAAGCCAGCTTTCACGGCTGTTCTTTATGATTGATTTGGATAGGTCAGCCTCAACTTGCTCATGTTCCATAGCGAAATGACTGTCTGTTACTGAGCCACACCCACAGATGCCAATGTCAGCTTCAAAATCGGAAAAGAAGTGGACCACGCTACTGCCCACCATGTCTTGGTGTTCTCGTCTGAACAAACCACCGGCCAAATACACTTCAATTTGCTCGTTTGCTTCTAAGATACGGGCCACTTGTAGGTTATTGGTGATCACTCGTAACGCGGGCTTTGCCAACAAATACTGCGCAATTCGAGTGACGGTCGTACCAATGCCCATCATGACGGTTGAACCTTCAGGTATCGCATCGGCAACCGCCATCGCAATACTGTCTTTTGTTTCTGACTCAACGCCAGCGCGGAATCGATAACTCGTGTTCGTGAGCGTAGTAGGTAGGCTCACGCCTCCGTGCACTCTACGCGCTAGACCTTGCTCACACAGGTGGTTTACGTCACGGCGAATGGTTTGAGTAGTGACAGAAAACAACTCGGCTAAGTGGTCAATCTGAATATCTTGGTTTGCTTTAAGCGTTGCGAGTATTTCTTTCTGGCGATGGTTCAGTTCCATAGAAGCCCACTAAAATTGGTTTGGTACGTCAGTGATGATGTTATCGACGCCAAGGTTAAAATATTTAGCCGCCAATTGTGGATCGTTCAGAGTCCATATTTTAAGAACTGCGCCTGAAGCTTTGATCGCTTTTGCTATTTTCTCATCAAGAATTCGGTGGTCAATATGAATGCTGTAAAGGTCGAGTGATTTAAGTGACTCGAGGCTGAAATCATTCCAAACCTCGCAGATAAAGCCTCTTTTAACCTCTGGCATTATTTGCTGGCAAAGGCTTAGTGCCTCCTTTTTGAAGCTTGAGATGAGTAGCTTTTCAGTAGGGAACTGCTTTTGTTCAATCAGTGCCGCGACTTTCTCAACTAAAGGTTGGATAGCCTTATCGTCGTAAATTTTGATCTCAAGGTTCAAAGTCACATCGAGCTCTAGACACTTGTCGAGCGCTTCACTCAACGTAGGAATAGTTGTCCCCGCGAACTCGCTACCAAACCAACTGCCAGCATCTAGAGCCTTGAGTGCAGTTAAATCTAAGTCTGCAATATTGCCCGTTCCGTTAGTACAACGATTGACTGTTTTGTCATGAAAAAGCATAGGGATGCCATCAGCGCTCAACTGGGTATCAATTTCAATCCATTTAGCACCAGCTTTCGCTGCTTGTTCAATACTCACTAACGTATTTTCAGGTGCTAAAGACGCGGCACCGCGGTGGCCTGTGATCATAATTCAATCTCGATGTTCATTTGAAAACTCAGGAAACAGTAGCTCTACTTTATTACAGATTTATTATCTATCCGCTATATCTACTTATTTTAAATGAGAGCTAGCTAAAAGGTGTTGTACAGAGTTTATACAATAGTGAGACCTTATACTCACAATGTTCAAGTCGGTAAGATTAATGTTCATATGAATGTAATAATTCACTCACATACTCTACGAAAACTTAATAACCCCCTCTATATTTAGAAAACGATAGCCACATAAAGGTGATAAAAAATGAAAAAGCTATTAGGTACAGTAATTATGGCGGCAACGCTGCTTGTTGGTTGTGGTGAAGCTGACAAGGCTGGTTCTGAAGCTAAAGACGAGCCGATCAATATCAACATGAGCCTTGTGTTCACTCAAAATGAGCTGCTTACACAAGAGCTAATCAAAGCGACCGACAAAATTCGAGAAAGAACCGATGGCTCGGTAAACATTAAAGTTTTCCCTGGTGGCCAATTGCCTGTTTACAAAGATAACTTGGAACAAGTGGTTAACGGTGCCAACTGGATTGCCGTAGAGGATTTGACTTATCTAGGTGATTACGTGCCTGACTTTGCTGCACTTGCAGGTCCAATGCTGTACAACACCTACAATGAATACTTAGCGATGATGGACACTGATTTCGTCGCTGGCCTTAAGACTAAAGCGGAAGAGAAAGGCATCAAAGTACTGAATGCAGACTACATGTTTGGATTCCGCCACATGATCACCAATAAAGAGATCGTTAACTCTGATGACATGAAAGGCATGCGTATTCGTGTTCCACAAAGTCAGCTGTTCATTAGCACACTTTCAGCAATGGGCGCAGCTCCAGCTTCTCTTCCATTCCCTGAGACCTATGCAGGTGTTCAACAAGGCGTTGTTGACGGTCTTGAAGGTTCTATCCTGACAATGTACTCAACCAAGATCTACGAAGTGGCTAAGAACATGTCTTTGACTAAGCACTTCCTTGGCACAGTGGGTATCTACATTTCACCAACGCTTTGGGACAAATTTACGCCAGAGCAACAACAGATCATCAACGAAGAGCTAGAGGCTGGCGCTGAATCTAACACTGCTGAGCTAGTTAAATTGGATGTTGAATACACTCAGAAACTTGAAGAGCTAGGCGTTACCTTCAATGAAGTGAATTCTGAAGAGTTCAACCAGTTGACGGCAGATGTGTACAACCAGTTCCCAAGCTGGAGTGAAGGTATACACGCGACGATCATGAAAGAGCTAGAAACGATCCGAGCTGCACAGTAATCCTGCATACGTCAATTAATTAGTTAATGATTACGGCCTAACTATTCTTAGGCCGTTTTATTCCTGAAATACCCACGTTGTATTCGGTATTTCGCTGGAGAAGTCTTTTGTTTTTATTGAAAAATATTGAAGAAATCCTCGCTTCTATCGCTATATCGATCACCGTTTTGGTTGTTATCGTTAACGTCGTCCTGCGTTATGGATTTGGCTTTGTTGTCCCGTGGAGCGAAGAGTTGTCGGTTATTTGCTTCATTTGGGCTGTCTACTTAGGGATTAGCTCCTGTTACAAACACAAGCTTCACATGGGTGTGGACGTGGTGGTTGCCATGTTGCCAGAAAAAGCAAAAATCCCATTTAGGCTATGTGTTTCCGTTTTCCTACTGGCTCTGAACCTCTTAATGGCAGTTCTGAGTTATCAATATCTCATGTTATCTAACAAGGTAACGCCAGTCATGGGCGTATCATATTTTGTTATCAATGGCGTGTTGTTGCTTTGTTTCTCATTGATGGCGATCCACACCGTTCGATTTATTGCGAACGATGTCGCTTCTCTAAAGCGCTCTTCTAAGTAGGTACGATTCATGGAAAGCTATCTTCCAATCCTTATTCTGTTTGTTCTATTTCTTTTGAACATCCCCATCGCGTTTTCTCTGATTGCATCGGCGATGGTTTACTTTCTTTTTATCAATGACTCTATTCCGGTGAGCTTGGTTATGCAGCGCTTTATTAGCTCTGCTGAGTCTTTTCCGTTGTTGGCTATTCCGTTCTTTATCATGGTGGGTTCGGTGATGAACTATGCGGGGATCAGTAAGAGCTTACTTGCCTTTGCTGATTCTATGATTGGTCACAAAACCGGTGGCCTTGCTCAAGTGAATGTAGCATTGAGTACTCTGATGGGCGGTATCTCTGGATCTGCCAATGCGGATGCGGCGATGCAGTCTAAGATTCTTGCTCCTGAGATGACCAAGCGTGGTTACGACTTACCATTCACGGCCGCTGTAACAGCTGCTTCATCAAGTATCAGCCCTGTGATTCCACCGGGTATCAACCTAATCATCTTTGCTTTATTAGCGAATGTGTCGGTCCATCAAATGTTTATTGCGGGTTACGTTCCGGCATTTTTGATGGCGCTGTCGCTGATGGTGACGATCGCGTTCATCGCTCGCAAACGTCGTTACAAACCGTCGCGTTCTGAGCCAGCTTCTGCCAAAGAGCGCTTTCATTATTTCCTGAAAGCGATTCCGGCACTGTTGATCCCATTTGGCATTATTTTAGGCATGCGTTTTGGCTTGTTCACGCCTACTGAAGCGGGTGCGATTGCTGTATTACTCTGCGCGATTATTGGCATCTTTGTCTATCGTCAACTGGGCTTCCGCCATATCCCGCTGATCATGCGTGAAACAGTGCAAGGCACCAGTAGTGTCATGTTCATCATTATCGGTGCCATGGTCTTTGGTTACTACATGACGCTAGAGCAGATCCCACACAATGTTGCGTCTGCGTTGATTGAACTTACCGACAACAAGCTCGTCTTGCTGTTGTTGATTAACGTACTGCTGTTAGTGGTTGGCATGTTCATCGAAGGCGGTGCTGCGATGATCATACTCACGCCATTACTATTGCCAGCTGTGCTTAACCTAGGCGTTAACCCGGTTCACTTCGGCATTATTGTGATTGTGAATATCATGATTGGTGGTGTGACTCCGCCATTTGGTTCGATGATGTTTACGGTTTGCTCGATTTTAAAAGTTCGTATTGTCGACTTCGTAAGAGAAGTGGCTCCGTTGTTGCTAGCACTACTTACGGTTCTGATGTTGCTGACTTTCTCTGAAAGCTTAGTGATGTTTTTACCGAATTTGCTTTAACACTGTTTAGTGATTGATTGTTTAGAGGTGTAGAAATGAATTCGGTATCGAATGAATTGAACCAAAATTGGAAAAAGATAGATTGGGTGTTAACCGATGTGGATGACACCTTAACGTGGCAAGGTCAATTGCCTCCTGAAACCTTGATTGCGTTAAGCAAGCTACGTGATTCAGGGAAAAAAGTAGTTGCGGTAACGGGCGCATGTGCAGGGTGGTGTGATCACATTGCTCAGTTGTGGCCTGTTGATGCGGTTCTCGGCGAGAACGGCGCGTTCATTATGGAAAAGAAAAACGGTTATCTGACATTGCGCTCTGATATCCCTTTGCCAGAAGTCAGTGCCAATCAGAGTAAGCTGAAAGAACAAGTATTGGCTATTTTGGGCGATTACCCAGAGCTCAGTTTAACGCTGGATCAGTCTTACCGCCTGTGTGAGGTGGCAATCGATATCGGTCAAAACCGTCCTAAAGTCGACGATGCCATTATCGAAGAGATAGTCTCTAAGATTCACGCGTTAGGTGCACATGCGACAGCAAGCTCTATTCACATCAATGCTTGGTATGGTGAGCACTCTAAGAAAGCGACATCGACCGCTTTTCTTAAAGAGAAGGGGTTATCTGACCAAGATATACTTGAGCGTAGTTGCTATGTCGGTGACTCGATGAACGACCAATATATGTTTGAAGCCTTATCAAATAGCGTTGGGGTATCTAACATTCAGCACTATTGGCAACGCCTTGAACACCATCCAGTCGTTGTGATGACTCAACCTGGCGGATATGGTTTTGCCGAGTTTACGGACAAGTTACTCGCGCTAAAATAGTCAGAAAGACATGCTCAAACCCTTCATAGATAAAAGTGAAACTACCCTTAAGGTGGTATCTGTACTTTCTGTCTATGAAGGTTATTTTTAATAAGGATTCATTGTCTGTTGGTGTTTTATTTGGTTTCTTGGTTCGATTTAAATAGAAACTAAAAATAATTTATCTTCCCACAAGATCTACTTCCCATCTTTATTTATCCGCTAATGGCCTATATTTCTGATATCCATTTAATTAGACCTTATTTTCATTTTTATCAGTATTGGCATGAGAAATAGACAGCTCATTTCTGTAAATCCCGCGCGATAGTGATTTATTAACATTGTTGTGATTAACGGAATTTCATTTTTTCGAGTGTCTGTCTGGTATCTTTATTTAGGGTAGAGACTAAAATCTGCTGTTAATATCAAATTTGTCATTGAGATCAGTATTTCACTTTTATTGAATGAATATCACTTTTTTAATCAAAGTTATGTGTATTTTTTGAACCGAAATTCGGTTTTTTTAAGACTTTGTTCACGTTTTTATCAATGGAAAATAAAGAGTTATTGTGTAATTTATAATTTACATCAATTGCCAAAAAATCAAGGCTTTGTATTGTCTTTTTTGTTAATTAACGGAGGTTTTGTATGAATTTGATGTGTGAGATCAATAGAAAATAAATATATTTGGCTCAAAAATGAATCAAACTATAAATTTGGTCGTTTGAATGTTTAATTTTGAGGATATAAGATTGCGACAAACTTTTTCGATGTTGGTTCCAAATGTCTTCAAATAAAAAAATAGTTCGCTTTTTCATAGCGCTATTCGCGTTGCTTGTTCTTTCTGGCTGTCAATCTACAAAACCTGAATGGTATCTAAAGCCTAAAGTAGACAGTGACGAGTACATTTATGCAGTTTCTCAAGCGCTAACTCTGTCTCATGCTAAAAAAATTGCTGTAAACAACATCAACGAAAAGTTATGGACTCAAGTCGAGTCGTCTTTTTACATGAGAGACATCGTTCGAGAAACCAATGGTAAGGTTTTTTCAAATAGTCTAGTTGATAACAAAGTTAATACTAAGACTGAATCCTTGACCTTAAATGGTATCGAATATGTACAAATGGAAGAGAATGATCTTGGTGCGTTTGTCGAAGTAAGAGTGAAAAAGTCACTCGTGACTCAACAGTTGATTCGCGAAATAAAAGATCTAAACCGTAAATCTCAAATCGAACTTGATGCGCTTTCTCACGAAGATAAATTACTTTGGTGGTTAGACAATCGCAGTGTTTATCAAACTGAACACGATGCTTCTGTGCGTATCGCAATGCTTTCATCTCTGAAGCCTAGTTATAAAGCTGACATCAGCGCAATCGAACTGCTGACTATTACACACCAAAAACTAAGCAGCCAAATTAACATCCGTCTCTCTTCAGATAGAGAGTCAAGAAAAGCAATTGAACTGCTGGGGAACCAGTTATCAGAGTTCAATATCGCGACCTCAACTTCAAAGAACAAAAACCAAACTCATGTGTTGAAAGTGGATTCTGAGCGTCGAAGAAACAAAGTCGGAGACGCGTATATTTCAACCTTGGTCTCTAATGTCAAAATTATAAATAAGAAATCTAAAACAGTGTCACGTAGTGAAATTATCTCTACAGGAAATTCTGTAACTAGCTACAAATATGCCGACGAAGGGGCTGCTCGCCACTTTGATGAGCAAATAAAAGAGAAAGGGATTTGGACTGCGCTGGGCTTAATTAAATAGCGAACCTCTAGTCCTAGAAAAATAAAATAAACATATTCGGGAGAGAATATATGTTAAAGAAAACGTTAATGGCTAGTGCGGTACTTACTATCTTGACTGGTTGTTCGAGTACGCCTGTAGAGGTTTGCACACCTGATACTCGCGTCGAAATTGAGCAAGCTGACGTAACTATCCCATCAACAGAAGACGTTAAAGTTATCGTACTTTCGCCAGATATTTCTTTTCAAGATGAAGCGCGAACAAAGCTGATTTCTTCAATGCGAAATGAGCTTGAAAGTCAGATTTCCAGCTCCGGTGCAGAATTGGTCGATCGTACTTTAGCTAATAAGCTTAAGAAAGAGCTAATGTTCGCCGAGCAAAGTGGCCGATACAACACCAAAGGAGCGTCGGTAGCAGATATTGCAATCATTACTGAAATAACGGCATCAGACCTTACTTACAAGTACAAAGAAGCTCGTAAGAAAACTAAGGATGATGGTGAAGTGAAATATTACCCAGCTGAATGTAGATTCGAGGTTGATGTTAAAGCTGTCACGAAAGTGGTTTCAGTCCCAAGTATGACATTGCTTAAACGCTTTGAAATGGAAGGTGATGAGCAAATTACAGTAGAAGAGCGCAGTTCTGATTGTCCAATCACAATTGGACAATATCAAAGCCTAGCTAGCAAAGCGGCTATGGAAGCGGTTGAACATACCTATGACTTAAAGCAAATGTTGGCAGCAAGTGCTCATGTATCCGAGCTTCGTCAGTGCCAACACGGCAGCATGGTGAAGTTAAATATGGGTAAGAATAAAAAGGTCACACCAGGGGCTGAGGTATTGTTTTCAAAAGCAATGAAGTCAATGGAAGGCGATACGGAAATATTCCCTATTGGTACCGGCCATGTTGTAAACAATGAACACAACGCAGTGACACCAAATTATTCTTGGGTGTCGATTGACGAAGAAACAGCTCTTAAAGTTCAAAAAGGCTCTTTAGGCAAAATGGTGCCAGAAGGCTGTCACTGGGCAGATATAGAATGCACGCTTAAATAGTCAGGTAATTAAAAAATGAAAAAACTACTTATTGCAACTTCACTAGTAGCAGTTCTAGCTGGCTGTCAGAGCAACAACGCGACGGTTAAGGAAGCGCAAAACTTCGCTCCATGTACTTTCCCAGATGCACCTACCGTATCTGCGCCTGGTTGGATTTGTGACGTGATACCAAGCGATATCGCTGCAGCGGCAAAAGGCTACTCCAAGAAGAGTGCAGCTGGTATGAGCGTTATGCGAAAAGTTGCAGTCAATGATGCTCGTGTAAACCTTGCAGCTGAGTTTGAAACTGACGTGAGCAACCTATTCCAAGCGGCTACTGAAGGTGTGACTTCTACATCGGCAGCAGAGGGTATAACGCTAGTGACTGAAGATGTTCAAGAGACATTCGAGAACATCACTAAGACAGTCGTGAATAAAACGCTTACTAGCAGCCGCATTATCGTAAGCCAAGCAAGCCCAACGGGCGGCTTGTACGTTCTAGTCGGTATGGACCAAGCTGCATACGATGCGAATATGAACAAAGTAATTGATGAAGTTGGTGGTGAAGATTCTGCTTTGTGGGATCAATTCAACAATGAGAAAGCGGCAGCAGACCTTGCGGCGGCGTTCGATGCATTGAAAAAATAACCGCGAACGGAACCGCGATTAGTATTAGTGAAAAAGGCCGCCATTTGAGTGGCCTTTTGTCTCTATACACTCTGGGAGTGAACTATGTACAAAATGATCAATAAGACCGTGTTAGCTGTAGTTATTTCGGCAGCTATTAGTTCTCAGGCATTTGCTGTGTCAGAAGAACAAAAGCAGCAGCTAAACAATGCTGTTGCCAAAGCAAGCCAGTCTCAAGAAGACAAAGTCAAAGAGTTTCATGCTTACGTTAATGCTTATTTGGATGAGTACGAAGCTTGGCGTGATGAATATACTAACAACCTCGATGAGCGCAGAACCGATCTAATCAAGACATGGGGCGAGGGTGAGGTTTCATCTCAAACCAAGCAGGTGGATTACTCTCAAGACGATCAGGTGAAAACTTCAGTCGATTACGAAACCAATACTGCAACAGTATCTGTATTGGTGGATGAAGATAGCAGCCCTGAAGAGATTAAAGCGCTTGTTAAAAACATTCCGGTTGAGGTTGCTGGTCAAAACGTTGAGCTAGCGGAGCTAAAAGCAGAAGACCACGCGGTGCTTTACTCTTTGGAGAAAGAGCAAGAAGAGAAAAACTTCGTTATCCAGCAGACGCAAAGCCAGATGAATGAGTTGGATGTGCAAGCCGAGCGATTGGTTTTATCTGATACTGGTATTCCAGACTCTTTCATTTACCAGCGTGCTCATAACAAGAAAATGGCACTACTGGCAAAAGCTCAGGAACGTATTGCGGCGCAAACCAAGCTGTATGACGAAATGCGTGCCAAACATGGTATTGAGGTTAAACGACCAGAGCCAGAAGTTGAGATCGTAAAGCCAGCTGAAAAGGTTGAAGTATCAAAAGAGGTTGCCAAGCTAGAGCCCGCGCCAACAAAAAAGCAGCCGCCAAAAGTTGTGGAAAAAGTCGTCGAAAAAGCGCCACAGCCACAAGTGGTAAAGCCTAAGCCAGCCGTTGACGTTGCGGCGGCCCCGTCTAAGCCGAAAAAAGTGATCAGTTACAAAGTTAAGCTTCCTGAGAACAGCTTAAAAGCGCGCGCGAGCAAGTACAGTGCGTTGGCTGAAAACGAGAGTAAAAACTGGGAAGTTGATGCTGCACTGATTATGGCAATCATGCACTCGGAATCGGCGTTCCGTCCGGATGCGAAATCACACGTGCCTGCGTTTGGTTTGATGCAAGTGGTACCAACCAGTGCGGGTCATGACGTTAACAAACAAGTCCGTAATATCGACGCGCCAATGAAAGTGGCGGATCTGTATCAACCAGTTATCAACGTAGAAACAGGTACGGCCTATTTAGACATCCTAAACAGTAAGTATCTTCGCAAGATAAAGAATGACGAAAGCCGTTTGTACTGTGTCATTGCCGCATATAACACTGGTGCGGGTAATGTGGCTAGAGCGTTCAATAAAGATCGCTCCACCAGTATTGGCAAAGCATCGAAGATTATCAACCAGCTGACGCCTCAACAAGTCTATGATCAGCTAGTGGTTAATCTGCCGTACGACGAAACCAAAAATTACTTGAAGAAAGTAAACAGTCGTATCGCTTTGTATAAGTAATAAATTAGTTAAGCAAAACAAACAAGTACATGTCATTGGCATGTACTTGGATTACCAGTTAATGAATTGAGAGTAGCAATGTTTAAAATTTTCGCTTTAGTATTTATCGGTATCGGCATTTATCTTGGTCTTAATTACAGCGATGAAATTGAAAGCACCATGGACACGGATGCTTTTGAGCGAGTTCAAGAGAAGGCTGAAGATGGTACAGATGCGCTAATGGATAAAATCGACGAGATCAAAGGTTAAAAATGTCTGAAGAGCAAAACAAGGATATTCAAAAAGATATACAGGAAGAGTTACAAGAACTTCAAGACACTCAAGAGTCTCTGTTGGAAGAGCAGAAGAAGGGCGGTATGGCACGCACTATCGGCTTAGTGTCGGTTATTTCCATTGCTTTGGGCGGCTTTAATGACAGCTTTGACGCGCTAGAAAAGATGTTCGATTTTGGTCTTTCTCAAATGACAGACATTCCATCGCATAGAAAGTTGGACAAAATCTATATTCGTTCATCTGCCGAAACCTTAGACCAAACATTTGGTGCGCCTGTTTATATTAAGCGCGCTACAACGGATGATGTGATTAAGTACTACCAGGACGACAACTTCATCCTTTCTGCGATTACTCGAGATAATGCGATCGTCGCTTATCTGGTCTTCCCAAATGAAGACTTTGCTCCAGAAACATTCGAGCATGCAGGTGGTTCTGAGTTTTTTGCACAGACGTTTAGTTCTATTGAAAGTGTCAATGAGATCCGTGCATCGTTTGCAAGAACAGGTAACTACTACATTGAAGAGAATAATGGTGGCGAATTTGGCTACTTGTACTCATCAATCAGTGGTGCGAGTGAGTTTATTTCGCCGATGTTACAAGAGAACAGGAAGTTGCTTTCGGAAGTGGTAGACGCTTTAACAATGGACGAGAACGTTGTAGAAAGCGTACAGTCTTTACGTTTGAATGCGAAACCTAATTTCTATGGTTACAGTACGTTAGGTGTGGGGGCTTTAGAAGAAGCTATTTTGTCTAACACCGAATATCGTTTAATTCATAAGAGTTAACCATTAACGCATCAGTTCTAGCTTATGATCAAGCTAGAACTTTATTAGCAGTGGGATTATGGCAAATTTAAAGTTCGAAAGCTTTCTAGAACGGCTTAAGGGTGATGACAGAATCATTATTCAAGCTCATGACTTTCCTGACCATGATGCGATTTCTTCCGCATACGCCTTAGCATACTTATTAAAAAGCAAAGGGTTGCGCCCATATATTACGTTTCATGGTTATATAGATCGAGTGTCACTCAGGAACTTAATAGATTGGCTAGATATTCCAATCTATCAGCCAAAAGATTTGAAACTACAACCGGATGACAAGGTTATTGTTGTTGATGGCTGTATTGGTGAGAAAAATGTCATCGATTTTCCGGGGCTTGAGGTCGGAGTGATCGACCACCATCAAGTGAAAGCACCTGATTTTGTATGGTATTCCGATATACGTTCAAACTATGGTTCAACAGCAACCATAATGGTTGAGTATTATCGTTATTTTTCTCTGCAGATGCCCCAAAATATTGCGACAGCACTATTGGTTGGTCTGAGTTTTGATACCGCAAACTTTACCCGAGGGGTAGGGACTGCAGATCTAAAAGCATTGTTGTATCTTCAAGCGAAGGCCAATAATGATATGGTTAACAAAATTTGTCGTAATCAAGTAGAGTTCCATGAATTAAAACTTTTCTATTCCATGCTCGATAGCTTACGTCGTGAAAAAAACGCAGCATTTGCTGTGCTTCCTGAAGGTTGCCCTAAAAATATGCTTGGCGTGTTAGGTGATTTCTTGCTGAGTGTTGATGAGCTCGATATTGTTGTTCTCACTGCTAGAAATAGAGAGAAGACCTTTATCTCTCTCCGTTCAGAGTGTTCAAAAAACAATGTCGCGAAGATAGTTAGAAGGGCCCTTAATGAAAAAGGGATTGGTTTTGGCGGCGGGCACCCTCATATGGCTGGCGGCATTATCAACAAACAGTTTGAATTCAGCAGTGAACTTGCTTGTGTTTATGACTTGATTCGACCGAACCTTTTACTTGATGCCTAAGTCCATCAGTGAAAATGATTGTTGCTCTACAAGAAGTAACAACTCAAAGGTGATGACGAAAGTTGTCGCCTTTGTTTTATCGACAGCAAGCTAAAACACGTATATCAGCCTTTGATGTGATGTCTTGAAGTGACTCGGTGCACAAGTTAGAAAGTGCAATTACGATCTTGATAAATTGGGATATATGTTCGCAGCAAATTTGTGAGACGCTTGATTAAGTGTCAGTTGAATTACAAGGAAGTTGAATGCACCACTTTAATATCCGTGCTCTCGAGTACTTAAACGCGTTATCAAAATACAGGTCGTTACGTAAGGCATCTAAGATGATGAACGTTGACCCTGCCGCGATGAGTCGGATGTTGACACAGTTAGAAGCGCAAGCGGAAATGAAAGTATGGGAGCGCAACAACCGCCAATCACTGTTAACCGAAGCGGGTAATGAACTGCTGAATTACTACCGTTCCATTGTTCGTGGAGAGGCCGCTGTGCTTGCTCGACTAACCAAGCTTAAAAACCTCAAGGGCGGTAATGTTAGCATCGCGATTGGAGAAGGATTTATTACTAACTTGGTCTCTAAACCGATGCAAACCTTCATGGCTCGATACCCTGATATCAATTTATCGATTGAAATTGCAGGTGCATTGGATGCCGTGAAAATGTTAGAAGATCAACAGATAGATTTCGCGATCACCTATGCGTCTGCACCTCATCCTAAACTGCATTCACACGTCGAGCGTAGTCATCCGCTCGAATTGATTGCTCCGAAGGGGCACTTCCTTACGATGAAAGATGCACCAGTGGTAATGCAAGATATTCAAGACGCTTCTCTCGCCTTGATCGATAACTCGACCGGTATGGGGAGGCTAGTAAAGCAGGCTGAACAAATTTCCCATCTTACCTTGCAGCCAAAACTTCAAACTAACTCAGTCACGGCACTGACTAACTTCGTTTCAGCAGGGTTGGGCGTCACCTTTATGCCTAAGCTCACTGTGATCGATGAAATAAAGTCAGGGCAGATTGAAGTGGTTGCGACCGAGTTGGAGATGCTATCGAAGGCGACGGTTAAGGTTCAATCTTTGAAAGGCCGTGCACTTACGCTACAAGCCGAAACCTTGTTGGATTTCTTACTCGAGAACGCCACTTTCTTAAGCCATGACGCTTATAATATCTAGGCTTAGTTGATTTACTTAGCGACTCCTACCTAAGCTTTCAAATACCGCCAATATCACACTTTCAAACTGCCGAATTCGTTTTTAAGTCGAATTGAGTTTTTGTCAACGCTCTCTCTATTGTTAAGTCAACACGTGCGGAATAAGTTACAAACCATTAACGAAACGAGTTTTACACTGACAGTTGTGTTCGGCTGGTTTTGGCTTTGTCGGGCATTAGGGGAAGAGAATGGAAGTAATTGTAATTGGCAGCGGTGTGATTGGCTTGACCAGTGCTTGGTATCTGGCGAAAGAGGGCCACTCGGTGACGGTTATCGATCGTCAAGATAGCAGTGGCAAAGAAACCAGTTTTGCGAATGCCGGGCAAATTTCTTACGGTTATTCATCACCATGGGCGGCACCGGGCATCCCTTTGAAAGCGATGAAATGGCTTACCCAAGAACATGCGCCACTTAAAGTGAAGCCTTCTCTTTCTCCAGAGTTAATGTCTTGGGCGACTAAGATGCTCGCCAACTGTAATGAAGCCAAGTACGCACAGAATAAATCGCGGATGTTACGAGTCGCTAACTACAGCCGAGATTGCCTGACTCATCTAAGAATCAGTGAAGATTTGGCTTATGAGGGCCGGCAGAAAGGCACCTTGCAAGTATTCAGAAGCGAAAAACAATTGGACGCTATTCAGCAGGATATGAAGCTATTAACAGAGAGTGGAATCGAACACTCGCTGTTTGATGTTGAACAGTGTCTGTCAGTGGAGTCTGGTTTAGCAGACGTTAAAGACAAGCTGGTGGGCGGCCTGTATTTACCACACGATGAAACCGGTGATTGTCATCAGTTCTGTTTAATCCTGACTGAGAAAGCCAAGCAACTCGGCGTTCAGTTCGTGTTTGATACCGAAGTGGTTAGGCTCAATCATCAGAATCAAACCATTGAGAGTATTACAACGACTCAAGGCGAGTTCAAAGCGGATGCTTACGTGGTCGCTTCAGGAAGCTATTCTCGAGAACTGTTGAAGCAAGTCGATTTGTCGATCCCGGTTTATCCAGTGAAAGGCTATTCGCTAACACTGCCGATCGTGAATGCAGATAAGTCACCAACCTCGACTGTGATGGATGAAACTTACAAGGTAGCGATGACGCGATTTGATGATCGTATTCGCATTGCAGGGACGGCAGAACTTGCGGGGTTTAATTACCTTATCCCTGAAAAACGCAAAGCCACGATTGATATGGTGATTAAAGATCTTTTCCCACAAGCGGGTGACTTTTCTAAGGCTGAATACTGGACTGGGTTAAGACCAATGACGCCGGATGGTACGCCTATTATCGGTAAGACGCCTATCAAGAACCTATTTACAAATACTGGACATGGGACATTAGGTTGGACAATGGCATGTGGCTCAGGAAAGATCTTGGCAAGCGTGGTCAGTGGCTCTGATTGCGATATAAAAGCAGACGACTTGAGCATCCATCGTTACATGTAGTTCATCCAAATCCTTGGTCATACGAATTAGCCCATGTTTATTAAGCATGGGCTAATTTGGTTTGAGTGTCGCGGCTTATCGGGTGGTGGTTTCTAACACATGAGTGAATCGTTCCCACGATTTTTGGTCAGCTTCATGTTGATAGTTATTCGATCCGAATACTGTGAAGGCGTGTGGCGCACCACTATAAGTGATCATCTCATGCGGAACTTTGGTTGATTCAAGTTGAGCGGCGAGGCTTCCAAAGTCGTGCATTGAAATCATGGCATCAGCCGTGCCGTGGAACACGACTACGGGAGCTTTAGTCTGCGAGTAGTCTTGGCCTTTTGGTGTTGATAAACCGCCATGGAAGGTTACGTAAGCCTTCGAAGGAATTCCCGCACGAGCGGCTTCCAATACAGCGGCTCCGCCGAAACAGTATCCCGTCATTACGTTGTTATCTAAGTTTCCGCCAAGTCTTTGTGCTTCCATGGCTCCTGCGTTGAGTAGCGCACGCATTTTTTCACGGTCTTTATACAATTCGCCCGTGTGCTGCTTTTTGTCTTTCACTTCGGTTGGGCGGATGCCTTTACCAAATAGGTCGATAGCGAACACGTTGTAACCGAGTTCGTTGAGCATCTCAGAACGTTTCTTTTCGTAATCGGTTAAGCCATCCCAATCGTGTATTAGCAGTACCAAAGGCGCTTGGTCACTGGCTTCACTCCAATAACCTTCGTAATCCATCCCATCGACTTGGTAAGTGACGTTTTCTCCTGATATCGCAGAGAAGGGCAGTAAAACTGAAAACAGGCCGAGCGTAGTGAGTTTTCGCATGCGTAATTCCTTTCGATGACAATTGACGTTCCAATCGAAAGTATAGATAACGCGATGATTCTCGCCAGATTTCTGTCTCTAACTTGAAATGTCTGGCAGGGATAGCAGGTGGCTATTACTGATAAACAGCCATCGAAAGGGAGTGCGATGGCTGTTCATGATGCGCTGAGAAATTCTCAGTTCGCAGAAACGCGGGGCATTAGAGTAGAAAAGAACGGATTACTACCAAGTAGCGTTATCAGCGGTGTGACTACTTCGAAGTTCTGGGTACTTACGTTGATAGCGCGGCAACATCGACTCATTACCTAAGATGCCACCTTGATGAATATAGATAATGGTTTTAGTTGGGTTATCTGTCTGCCATTGCTCTAAACATTGCCACATCAATGGATCGTAAAGCAGATCGAATTCAATGTCAGTTTGCTCCTGAAGATCTAGCCATGTCTGATAGTCTTGCTTATACAGTTTACCAAAGTGGTGCTTTTTCGGGAGAGGTAATATCTGCGGATGTTCACTTTCGCCAAGCTCATTGAATTGCTGCGTTAAATAGTCACTGCCACCAACACAAGCACAGGTTAGCACTGGGATGTTGTGCATTTTTAAATGCTTATGAAGGTACAGCGCAGTACTGCCAGTTCCTGCGGGTAGGGCCACAACAAAATCGTATTGGTTTTCAAAGCGAGTCCAGCTCAGTATTTCCATCGCCAGTTGTTTTACGCCATATTCAGAAAGCTGAGAGCGTCCACCTTCTGGTAACACAATGCATTGTGAGTCAGGTTGTCTTACTTGCTCAATATACTCTTGTGGATGAAGCTCAGAGCCTGTTTCTTTGACTGAAATAACCTCAGCCCCGAGATCGATAGCGCCACGGTAGTTGCCGAGTGGGCGTTCTTGTAGCCATCGAGGTAGGTGATCAACGTAAAACTCAAGCGTCCAACCTTTGATTTTTGCAAGTGCGGCTAGCGAGAACAATGAGTTGGCTTGAGCGGAACCATAGCTTATTAGGGTGGTAGTGCTTGGGTGCTCGTCTTCCAGTAGCTTCATGAACTTTCTGGCTTTGTTGCCGCAAAAGTGGGAATGAAGCTGATCGTCACGCTTTAAGAAAAAGGTGTGGTCGTTGTATTGATGTTGAGTTACAGGGCTATTATTTAGTTTCATCGCACTTAGACAAAATGCTGACTCAAGAGCCAGCATTTTTAAATCAAATAGGACGGACGAGTATCTAGTAGCCAGAGGCGGCTGTAAACCAACTAAATCAAGTTTTCGTTCGATATTGACGCGGATGAATCGGCTTGAAAGGTGATCTTGGCTGTGCATCCACCACAGCTGCGATTAAACAATTCAAAGTCCCAATGAAAACGCTGACACAAGTCCTCGACAATCAATAAACCTAACCCATGCCCATTTGGATTGTATTGTTCTTGGAGGCCTTCTCCTTGGTCTTCAATCACAACACTCTCGTGGGACAGAGTGACCGTTACGGTGCCACTATTGGTCGCTGCAATGGCATTTCTCAACAAGTTTCCGACCAACATATTCATTATCGCGCTGGTGGCCTGAATTGTGGGTTCTGATTGAACTTGTAAGGTTATCGCGACTTCCTTCTCGTCAGCCTGCAACGAATTTTTAGAAACGATAGTCTCTAGCTCTTGCTGGCTGAATAAACGTAGCGGTGCATCGTCACTGTTTCTTTCATAGCGAACGAGACCAAGCAGTGCATCGACCATTTCAGACATTTGAACAATGGCTTCATCAATACGTTCAACCTGACGAGATTGAAATTCGGTTGTTTCGCTTCTCAGTAACAGTTTGTTGGCACCACGAGCAACAGTCAACGGAGTTCTTAGTTCATGACTTGAGTAGCGTGCGAAAGCTTGCTCGCGTTTTACTAGAGAATTGATTTCTCTTCTGTATTGATTGAGTTGATCCGTCAACTGACGAAACTCCACCGCCGCATCGTCATTCACTCCAAATTCTTCGTTTAGATTGAGCTTATTGGATTCAAGCTGTTCAGACAGGGAGTTGAAGGGCTCAATCAGGCGTTTAGACAACCGATAGAGCAGAGCTCCGAAGCTGAATATTAGAATAGAGAGAAGGGCTAATACAAATGTGGTGGCATAAACGAGCTCAAAGACACTAAGCTCGACACGGTCTATTTCAGAAAGCAGAACAATAGGGTGAGTTCTACCTTCATGAGTATACTCGCCTACATAGACCATGCGAGATTCTGGATCTTCACCGACCTCACCAATGAAATTTTCTTTGCCTTCAATATACTTTAAATACTTTTTCGGTAGATAGGAAAGATCGTTGTAAGCGATAGTCAGGTCATCAATACGAAGCTCTCCACTTTCACCTGACTGGAATAACCCGACTGCATAGTTGCGGTCAATTAGGATGCGTCTTTCACCCACGCGGTCTTCCGACAAGTACAGGGCTGTGATAAATACCACATAGACAAATGCCGACACAATTACGGCCATTAACCCAAAGAAAACCGCTAAGCGGCCCGTTAGGGTTTTTGTGCTTGTAAGAACATTTGAAATCAATTCGATGGCTCCAATCGGAAGCCAACTTTAGGCACCGTAATTAACATCTGAGTGTCGAAAGGCTTGTCGAGTTGATTACGTAACTGATAAATGTGACTGCGCAACACATCATTGTTGGGTTCGTTTTCTTCCCATAACTTGTAGGAAATAGCTTCACGAGTGACTACTTCAGGTGCGCTTTGGCACAGCATCTCAAGTATGGTGTAAGTGGTTGGGTTGAGCGCTAGTAGTTTATCTTGGCGGTAAGCTTTACGGGTTTTTTGGTCGATGGTGAGTTCATCGAACTGAAGTTTTGATGAGGCGACTTTTCCGCGGTAACGACGGACTAACGCGTTCATTCTTGCTTCTAGAATATCCAAATCAAATGGCTTGGTGAGGTAATCATCGGCACCGTGTTCAAAGCCTTTCAGCATATCTTCTCGGCTATCTAAGGCGGTCAGCATCAAAATAGGTGTCGCGTTACCTTGGTCTCGCAGTTTATTACAAACCGTTAGGCCGTCCATTCTCGGTAACATTAGATCCAATATGATGATATCAAATGAGTTTTCCAACGCGAGTTGTAGGCCAAGTTCACCGTTGTCTGCGTAATCGAGTTCCATGCCAATACACTCAAAATAATCAAACAAGACACCTGCAATTTCACGGTTATCTTCGACTAATAGAACTCGTTTCATTTTGATTCTCATACAGAAATAGACAGTAACATTATCCTGAGTGAGCGTGAAAAATATGTCAATAACATAACTTTCACTTATGGGAGGGTAGGTTGGCTTCAGATTAAAAAATAGAAGAACGTATTATGTCTGAACTTCATATTAGCCGCCCTAAGATATCTACATCGCAGATCAATCCTGCGGTCTCTTTGTCTATCATTGTGCCTTTTTACGATGAACAAGAGGTATTGGAAGAGTTCCACTCTCGCCTTACCAAGGTGCTTGATAGCTTACCGATCACGAGTGAGATTGTTTATGTCGACGATGGCAGCAAAGACAACAGCTTGGACTTGGTGAGTTCATTCACTTCAATCAACAGCTCAATCTCGGTGATTGGTTTAAGCCGTAACTTTGGTAAAGAGTCAGCCATGAGTGCTGGCCTTGAGCATTGCCGAGGACAAGCGGTGATCTTGTTAGACGCAGACCTGCAAGATCCGCCGGAGCTGATCCCACAAATGGTTGCCAAGTGGCGCGAAGGCTATGACGTTGTGAATATGCAGCGCAGCCAGCGTGATGGTGAAACGTGGTTTAAGAAGTTTTCAGCGGCGAGCTTTTACAAAGTCATGAATGTGGCTGCGAAAATCGATGTTCCTGAAAATGTCGGTGATTTCCGACTGTTAAGCCGAGAGGTTGTCGACCATATCAACCAACTGCCTGAACGTAACCGTTACATGAAAGGCATCTTTTCATGGCCAGGTTTTAGACAAGCAACGATTCAGTTTAAGCGCGATGCTCGCTTCTGTGGCGAGACGAAATGGAACTACCTGAAACTCATCGGATTGGCGATGGATGGCATCACATCATTTTCTATCCGCCCACTGCGTATTGCGACGGCCGTTGGTGGATTAGTGGCGCTTACCGCTTTTGTGTATGGCGTCTTCATCGTGTTCAAAACCATGATGTTTGGTGAGCCTATTACTGGCTACCCATCCATGATGGTGGTTCAACTTGCCCTTGGCGGCATTCAACTTCTGAGTATTGGTTTAATGGGGGAATACATAGGTCGTATTTTCATTGAAACCAAGAACCGCCCTTTGTATCTGATTCAATCGGTGGTCGATACCCCAGCATTAAAAACACATTTTAAATTAGAGGAGTCAGCATGAGCCTGAACCGAACGCACCTATGGTATTTGTTGGCTTTTGCATTGGTTCTAAGGCTCTTATCTCTGGCGACATACCCTTTAATGGATACTACGGAAGCGCGCTATGGAGAAATGGCTCGCTTGATGGTAGAAACCGGCAATTGGTTAACCCCTCAATTTGATTACGGCATCCCTTTCTGGGGTAAACCACCGTTGTTCACATGGATGAGTGCGGCTGGGATTGAGCTGTTTGGTTTGAGTGAGTTTGCTGTGCGTGCACCACACTGGCTAGCAGGTTTTGCGACGATTCTGTTGGTTGCATACATGGCTAAGCGTACCGGACAAAGTGCCTTGGTGGCGGCTGTGGTATTGGCGACATGTGGGATTTTCTCTATTGCGGCGGGTGCTGTGATGACCGACATGGCGTTAACGTTAGCGATGACCATTGCCATGTTAGGTTTTTACCTATGTTGGTTAGGAGGAGAGAGTTGTAAGGGAGAGGGCAATGCGAAGACTAATCGGTCTTGGGGTTATGTTGGTTTCATTGGTTTAGCATTAGGCTTGCTGGCAAAAGGGCCGGTAGCGATTGTGATTATGGGTATCGCCGTTTTCCCTTGGTTAGTATTGCAACATGGATTTTTTTGCGCTTTTAAAGTGTTATGGCAACGCTTTCCACTGTTGTCAGGCTTAGGCGTGATGCTAGCGATTGCTTTGCCGTGGTACATCATGGCTGAAATGGCAACACCGGGTTTTATTGATTACTTTATTGTTGGCGAGCACTTTAAGCGTTTTGTTGTGAGTGGTTGGGAGGGCGATTTATACGGTTCTGCCCATGACCAAGCAAGAGGCATGATTTGGATTTTCTGGATTCAAGCGGCTGCGCCGTGGTCGATTGTGTTGCCTATTTTGACTTTCGCCCGTCGTAAGAAAATCGCAGAAGTTAACGCTGAACATAGTGGGTTGTTTTCATTCCTTGTGTGTTGGTTGGTCTCTCCTCTAATTCTTTTCACTATGGCGGGTAATATTCTTCCAGCTTACGTCCTACCGGGTATTCCAGCCCTTGGCTTGCTGGTGGCAACGCTTGTGGTAGAAAAAGATAAGAAGTGGTTCTCGAGTGTGGCTTTGGTGCTACCTGTGCTGTTAATGATTGCGATGGTCTACCTCAACCTAGGCAAAGCGAATGAGAAAAGTGACCGTATTATCTTCGAGCAGATCACGGATGAAGCGCCGAGCTTTTACATCGGTAAACGACCGTTCTCTGGGCAATTTTACAGTCATGGACAAGCGAAAAAGCTACTTGATGTTAAACAGTTAGATGGTATCGACAAGTTCTATCTGATTGGTAAAAGAGCGGAAGTGGAAACCAAGATTAAAGACAATGCGTTGACCTGTATTTTAGAGCCGACGGTGAAGATCAAGCGCGCTCTATTTAGTTGTCATAGCCAAAACATCAAACCAAATCTATCGTTGAGCCATATTCGAAGTGATGGCGATGTTCAATTTTAACTCGTCATCGAGACTGTTTAGCCACAAGTTCGACGTGCTAAACCAAAAACTACAACCTCATCATAAGATGATTAAATTCGCTATGGTGGGGTCGGGTGGCTTTGTTGTCGATTGTGCCGTGTTTGCGTTGCTGCATTACGTTATTGGGCTGCCGTTAATGAGTGCTCGAATTGGCTCTTTCATCGTTGCAGCAACGACAACCTGGTTTGGAAATCGAGTGTTGACCTTTGAATTCAAAGGGCAGGGGAATTGGTCCGAAAAGCTGATTCAGTGGCAAAAGTTCATGTTTTCAGCATCGATATCGGCGATTCCTAATTTGCTGTGTTTTAAGTTGATGACTGAATTGCTGCCTGCATTTACTGGGGCTGTGTTTATCGCAATGGCCGTTGGTATCTTGGTGGGCATGGTCACTAACTATTTGTTTAGTCAGTATTGGGTCTTCACCCGTTAAGCTCTCTTGCAATCAATTAGCCAAGTGAAAACTGGTACAGCCACAAAAAAGCGCAGCTATATAGCTGCGCTTTGTGTTTTTACGATAGCGAAGTAAATTGGCTCGCGATATTAGCGTTGTGCTGCGCGCTGGCGGTTCTTGCCGTTGCCAGCAGGTTTGCCACTTTGACCATTACCTGCTTTGTTGCGGTTTCCGCTGCCATTGCCTTGTGATTGACCACCAGGACCTTTCTTAATGAAGCCAGTCGCTGGTTTACGACCATTGCCATTACCGCCACCTTGGCTACCGTTGCCGTTAGCAGTCGGCTTCTTGCCACCCGGTTTCTTACCAGAGTGGTTACGTGGGCTTTCGCCACCAAGACCTGGCTGAGACTTACTGTGCTTAGTCGCAAAGCGCTGTGAACCGTGACGACCAGATTTACGACGTTGTGCCGGTGTTTGTGCATCAAAGTCTTCTGCTGGTACTAGGCAGTTTGCTTTGTCACCAATTAGGTGCTGTTTACCCATGCTGATCAGTGCTTCACGGATGATTTTCCAGTTTTCAGGATCGTGGTAACGAAGCAGTGCTTTATGCAGACGACGTTGACGATCACCTTTCGGTACAGGAACATCTTCACGCTTCTTATATTTCACGCGTTTCAGAGGGTTGGTCTCTGAGTAGTACATCGACGTTGCATTACACATTGGTGATGGGTAGAAGTTCTGTACTTGGTCACACTCGTAGTTGTGCTTTTTCAGCCACATTGCAAGGTTAAGCATATCTTCATCTTCTGTGCCCGGGTGAGCAGAGATGAAGTAAGGAATTAGATACTGTTTCTTACCGGCTTCAGCGCTGTACTTCTCGAACATCTCTTTGAAACGATCGTAAGTGCCCATGCCCGGCTTCATCATCAGGTCCAGTGGGCCTTTTTCAGTATGCTCTGGAGCAATCTTCAAGTAACCACCAACGTGGTGAGTCACAAGCTCACGCACGTATTCTGGAGATTCAATCGCTAAGTCGTAACGTACACCAGAAGCGATCATGATCTTCTTAACGCCCGGCACTTTTCTCGCAGAGCGGTACAGGTCGATGGTGTGTTGATGGTCTGTGTTTAGCTTTTCACAGATTTTCGGGAACACACATGATGGACGACGGCAGTTAATTTCTGCTTTTGGATCTGAACAACCTAAACGGTACATGTTCGCCGTTGGACCACCTAAGTCAGAAATAGTACCGGTAAAGCCCGGTACTTTATCTTTAATGTCTTCGATCTCATCCAAGATAGATTCTTTCGAACGGTTTTGAATGATACGACCTTCGTGCTCTGTGATTGAACAGAAAGAACAACCACCAAAACAACCACGCATGATATTAACCGAGGTTTTGATCATGTCGTATGCTGGGATTTTCGCTTTACCGTACATCGGGTGAGGAACACGCTTGTAAGCAAGGCCAAACACGTAATCCATCTCTTCTGTAGTCAGTGGAATTGGCGCTTGGTTAACCCAGAGCTCACGATCACCGTGACGTTGAATCAGAGCACGACCCGAGTACGGGTTTGTCTCAAGGTGCAGAATACGGCTAGCGTGAGCGTAAAGAATACGGTCATTGTTTAGCTTTTCGTAACCTGGGATACGAACTGCTGTAGTTTTTGCATCGTGACGAGAAGGGCGAATAGTAATAGGCTGCGCTTTTACTTCTTCTTTTTCGTCTTTGGTATCACACTGAGTTTCAACTTCGTATGGGTTAACGGGAACATACGCTTTGTTCGGCTTTTCGATACGAGAAGAGTCAATGATTTTGAAGCCTTCAGGCGCTGCTGGAAGATTGATAGCAGTACCGCGGATATTGGTTAGTGTAGACATGTCTTCGCCGTCGGCAATGCGATGTGCCACTTCAACCAGTGCACGTTCAGCGTTACCAAAAAGAAGAATGTCGGCTTTTGCATCAAACAATACAGAGCGACGAACTTTATCCGACCAGTAGTCGTAATGAGCCACACGACGCAAGCTTGCTTCAATACCACCAAGTACGATTGGCGTGCCTTTGTAAGCTTCACGACAACGTTGAGAATAAACCAGAGTTGCACGGTCAGGACGCTTGCCACCTTCATTGTTTGGTGTGTAAGCATCATCGTGACGTAATTTGCGATCAGAGGTGTAGCGGTTGATCATGGAGTCCATGTTACCCGCTGTGATGCCGAAGAATAGGTTAGGTTTACCTAGCTTCATGAAGGCATCTTTATTGTCCCACTTTGGTTGAGCAATAATGCCCACGCGGAAACCTTGAGCTTCAAGCAGACGGCCGATGATAGCCATACCAAAGCTCGGGTGATCGACATACGCGTCACCAGTTACAATAATAATGTCACAGCTATCCCATCCAAGAGCATCCATCTCCTTTCTACTGGTAGGCAAAAAGGGTGCAGTTCCGTAGCACTCGGCCCAGTATTTTTTGTGTTCGTGAATAGGAGTGATATCGCTGTACATATTTCAACCTCTGATTTTTGAGGCGGGAATTATAGCGGCATGAGCCTAGACTAGCCAGTAGAACATGCCCCTGTTAGTTCTGGTGTCTTTCGTCTTTTTACGGTAAATGGCGACAAAAGAACCATACAACAGCATAGTTGAAGCCTTGAATAACGTCGCTAATTTGTGATTTTGATTAGTGTTCGCAGCAGTTTTTGATATTATTCGCGAAAATAAGTCTGAAGAAGTAGATCCACAATGGTCGAAACGTTATTAGTACAATTTGCTCCGATGCTTTTAGGAGCCCAACTGATCTTAACCCTCATCTTGGTGAAAGGGGATATTTGTCCGGGGCAGCGTGGTCGTATCCACAAGATGTTACCTGCGATTGGCGTGCTGTGGCTTGCCGTTGCCTCAGTAAAAATTGAAGCCTTTCTGGTCGTGTTTGCGATCTTTTATTTCTATTCTCAAGTTCAAACTAAGAAGACACGCGATTCTGGCCCTATTTGGGTGATGTACTTAGCTTGTGGTTTGGCATTGTCTTACGTTGCTATCCAAGCGACGGAACAAGCAACTACCGTTGGTATCATCACTACTGTATTGCTAGTGGCACTGTTAGGCTCAGCGTTTGGCCATTTACTGCTGACGATTGCAAGAACACGCTTACAGGCATTTCACCGTGTTCTGCCTGTTGTTGGTGTTTTGACGGGCATGTTGGTGGTTTTGGCAACAGTCGTGAGTGTCTATTCTTTGTCTGAAGCTCAACTAGAACCAGTGATTTCAACGCTACTGTTCAGCTTTGCTTTGCTAATCTCAGCTATCGTGGTGTGGTGTTGGCATCTACTGTTCGTTAAAACCCCGGAAAAACTTCAACTGACGGTTTCGTTACTGATGTTATTGGCTGCGGCTGTGGGTTTAACGCCAGTGTGGGCACTTTAATCGCGCACTTTCATTAATTCCGTGCGCTCATTAATCACGCATTCTCTTTAAGAAGTGTGATCAGTTTTTTAGCATGGCCTTGGTAAGCGTTCTAAACTTAATTTTAGTCGGTGTGTTCGTAAGGAGTACGAGATGGATTTAAGCAACGTCAAAGGTTTCGATAGCATTATCTTGCTGGGAATCGTGAATGAGAAACTTCGCCTAGAGTGCGATAGCTTTGAAGAGCTGATCAGTATGTATGAAATGGATATAGAAAGTGTCGTGGGCAAGCTCGATATGCTTGGCTATCAATACGACCCATTGACTAACCAGTTTAAGTCTTATCCAAGATAGTCTATTTTCGCGAATCAACAGATATCGAAAATCATCGATACTGAAACTAAAAAGTCACAGATTACCTGTGACTTTTTTTGTTTCTGGCGTTTGCCTTTCCGATTTAATACAGGCTTAAGCTAGCTCAATAATGAACCTCTTAAACGACCTCAATACCATCTAAGTGACTCTTACTCTGCTGTCTTGCTGTGCTAAAGAAAGCCTGTAGGTAACGTTTGTCTTTTTCTGAGTTTCTTACTGCGGCAAACAGTCTTCTTGAAAGCCCTTTACCTAACGGTTTGCTGGCTATCAAACCTTGTCTTGAGAACTCACTGATCGCCCAATTTGGTAATGCCGCGACACCTAATCCTGCCGATACCATTTGCACCAACATTAAGGTGTTGTCTGCTTGTTTCCACTTCTTAGGTTCTACACCTGCTGGTTGCAAAAAGTGCTTCACTACGTCTAAACGCTGCTTTTGAACTGGGTAGGAGAGCATAGTGAGATCGCTAAGATCTTGCGGTTCAATGCTCGCCTTTTCTGCCAAAGGTGAGTTGATTGCGGTGATCAAACGCATCTCAAAATCAAAGAGTGGTTCGTAGTGAACCTCAGAGCGAGGCTGTATATCAGAGGTGATCACCAAATCTAGCTCGCCTGCCATTAGCGCGGGTAGCGGCTCAAACCCAAAGCCTGACGAGAAATCTAGCGTTACGCTTGGCCAAGCCACTTGATATTCCTTCAAAGCAGGCATTAACCATTGGAAGCATGAGTGACATTCAATCGCCATGTGCAAACGACCATTCACATCCTCTTTCAGGCTCGCGAGTTCGTTCTCCGCTTTAGCTATTCTTGGCTGTATCTCATCGGCAAGCCTAAGCAAAATCTCACCTTCAGAGGTGAACTTAACTGGTCTAGTTTTACGTAGGAAAAGCTGACCACCGATACGCGCCTCAAGGTCTTTCAGTTGGTGAGAAAGCGCCGACTGAGTCAAGTGAAGAGAAGTTGCCGTCGCTGTTAGCGAGCCGCTGTCTCTTAAGGTAGTCAATGTTCGAAGGTGTTTAAGCTCTATCATGAGTTTTCCTCATATTCCCTAAGCCAATTCAATATTTCTTAATAATCACCCTACGGGGTTTTCTTTCATTTGTAAACGTCTAGATGTCCAGATGGATTTAATTTTTCAGCTTTAGATTATTCAAGATGAATATTTTTAATAAACAAGATGAATATTTGGACGTTGTTCATCGTTCAGATTAGGGAGATAGTTTAGCCATCTAGACGCCTTGTAAAGAACTTAAACCATAAGCTAGGCAGTTTGATCGAACACTAAAAATTATTGAATAAGGAACAGGTTCATGACTACGACAACGCATATTTTAGGCTACCCACGTATCGGCGAAAAACGCGAACTCAAATTCACTTTAGAAAAATACTGGCGCGGTGAGATTAACCAATCAGATTTAAAGCAACTCGGTAGCGAACTAAGAAATCGTAACTGGAATGTACAAGCTAAGGCGAATCTAAGCTTTGCAACTGCGGGTGACTTCGCATGGTACGACCATGTTCTAACAACGACGTTACTTCTAGGTCATGTACCTGAGCGTCACGCTGGTGGATCAGAAGGTGAAAAAGCCTTCCCAGATTTAGATACCTTGTTCCGCGTTGGTCGCGGTCAATCTCAAACTCAAATACAATCTCAAAGGCAGCCAACTTGTTGTGGCGCTAAGCATGGCTCTGAAAGCGCTAAAGATGGTGCAGCAGCATCAGATATGACGAAGTGGTTCAACACTAACTATCACTACATTGTTCCTGAGTTCAGTAAAGACGACACCTTTGAAGTGAGTTGGCCACAACTGTTTGACGAAGTGAGTGAAGCGATTAAAGCGGGGCATAAGGTGAAGCCAGTTCTTCTAGGCCCATTATCTTATTTATATCTCGGCAAGGAAGTAGAAGAGGGCTTTGACCGTTTAACTTTGCTTCCACGCTTGCTTACCGCTTACCAAGCGATTCTGGCAAAACTGGCCAAGTTGGGCGTTGAGTGGGTACAAATCGATGAACCTATCCTTTCTCTGGAACTTGAGACTAAGTGGGCAGATTCATTCAAATTGGCTTATCAGGTGATTCAAGGTGATGTGAAGCTACTCCTTACCACGTACTTTGATTCTGTGACTGACACGTTAGATAAAATCATGGAACTGCCCGTCAACGGCTTACACATCGATTTGGCTGCCGCACCCCAGCAACTCGATCAAGTGGTGAACAAGCTACCTGAAGATTGGGTGCTTTCTGCAGGAGCAATCAACGGACGCAATGTTTGGCGAGCAGACTTAGCCGCGCAGCTTGAGTTGCTGCAACCAGTGAAAGAAAAGCTAGGCGATAAACTATGGGTCGCAAGTTCATGTTCATTGCTGCATAGCCCAGTCGACCTTGAGTTAGAAGAGACGCTTAGCGAAGAAGTGAAGAGTTGGTTTGCCTTTGCAAAACAGAAAGTCACTGAGGTGAGCTTATTGGGTGCGGCGTTAGACGGCGACCAAAATGCCATTTTAGCGTGTGAGACGTATAGCCACCCGATTGTTGCACGCAAGAGTGCAACTCATGTGAATAAGCCGCAAGTTCAAGCTCGTATTAACACGATAACTAAAGCGCTAGCAGAGCGCACTGCTCCATACGCAGAACGTGCCGCGCACCAGTCTGAGGTGTTAGGCTTACCGCTGTTACCAACCACAACCATTGGTTCATTCCCACAGACAGGCGAGATCCGTGTTCAACGTAGCGCTTACCGCACTGGCAAACTGAGTGAAGCGGAATATAACACTGCATTGAAAGGCCATATTGCGGATGCCGTTAAACGTCAAGAAGCACTGGATTTGGATGTGCTTGTTCATGGCGAAGCTGAACGTAACGACATGGTGGAGTACTTTGCAGAAAACCTAGCAGGCTTTCAAACCACTAAGTTTGGTTGGGTACAAAGCTATGGCTCACGCTGCGTGAAGCCGGCGGTTGTGGTCGCGGATATAGAGCGTGAGAAGCCGATGACCGTAGAATGGTCGACCTATGCCCAATCTCTGACCTCGAAGCAGATGAAAGGGATGCTGACAGGCCCAGTCACTATCTTATGTTGGACATTCCCACGTGAAGACATTTCACGCAAAGAGATCACTAATCAATTGGCATTTGCGCTGCGAGATGAAGTGTCTGATTTGCAAGACGCGGGCATCAACATTATCCAAATCGATGAACCAGCGATTCGTGAAGGTCTGCCATTGAAAAAGCGCGACCACGCAGAATACCTAGAGTGGGCGGTCGATGCCTTTAAGATCTCAGCGGCAAGTGCTAAACCAGAAACTCAGATTCATACCCACATGTGTTACAGCGAGTTCAACGAGATCATTGATTCAGTAGCCGCGCTAGATGCCGATGTGATTACCATTGAGACTTCTCGCTCGAACATGGAACTGCTGAAAGCATTTGAAGAGTTCAACTACCCGAATGCGATTGGACCTGGCGTTTATGACATTCACTCACCAAACATCCCGTCAGAAGAGTGGATTGTTGATTTACTTAAGAAAGCGGCAGAGAAAATTCCAGCGGAACGTTTGTGGGCAAACCCTGATTGTGGGCTGAAGACACGGAACTGGGCAGAGACGGAAGCGGCGCTGACTAACTTAGTTTCGGCAACTAAAGCACTGCGTAAAGAGTGGGAATCAACCGAGGCATAATTCAGCTTAGGATTTTGATTGCTTCATAAAACAAAGGCCTCGCATTTGCGAGGCCTTCTGGTTTTATACTTGTTCGAATCTCGAGCTAGAATCTAGCTGCTGCTCTGACACGTCTCTTTGCTGATCAACTTCTCAACCATCAGTTGTCCGCGAGTGTTGCGAATCTTGATGTTGTAAGCCAAGCCCATATCAAGGTTTGCTCTCACTTCAGAGTTGGTGCAGTAGCTATTCACACTCATGTCTACAACTTGGTTTAAAGGCTTAGCACCTTTTGCATCTTGGTTGTAGATCATCATGATTTCGATAACCGTGTTTTTTGCTAGCACGCGCATGACCGACAGTGGGCCATACTCAATCGGCAGGCCTGCAGATAAAACGCCAGCTCGGTGCTGCGCCATCATCTCTAGCTGTCTTTGTTCGTCTTGCTCACTTGAAGCACAGCCTGCAAGCAGAGCTAAAGCCAGTGAGCCAATAATCCATTTTTTCACGTTAAAATACTTTCTTGAATGGTTTTACAATCACATTTTGGTAAACGCCAGCATCAATGTACGGGTCTGCGTCTGCCCATGTCTGTGCATCTTCTAAAGAATTAAACTCAGCAATCACAGTCGAACCTGTGAAGCCAGCTTCACCAGGGTTATCTGAGTCAATGGCTGGCATTGGGCCTGCTGTTAACAGTCGGCCTTCATCGTGAAGTGTTTGTAGGCGTTCTAGATGTTGTGGGCGAACACTTAGGCGTTTTTCTAATGAATTTTCGACGTCTTGAGAAAAAATCACGTACCACATATTGAGATATCCTTATTTTACTTCACTAAATTGGGGCGTTTAAATTCGCTATCTTGCTAATTTACGCGAACTAATTGGTATTGGAAGGACTAATGATAAGAAATTGTGAATTGGTGCGGGAGAGTGAGAAGGTCTTTAGCATTTTTAATCGAAATGGCTAAAGACCTTACAGTGCGATAGGGCTGTCGAAAGTCCTATTTATTGATAGAGCGAGGCTTGCCACTTTCATCAACTGCCACGTAATTGAACGTCGCGCCACACACCTTGTAACGGTCGCCGATGCCGTGATCAAGTACAGGCTTAACCCATACTTCTAGGTCGATATTCATCGAGCTACGACCAATTTTAGTACAGTCACCATAAACGCACACCACATCACCTACTGAAACCGGCTGTTTGAACTCGATACTCGATACTGAAACCGTGACTATCTTGCCGTTAGATATCTCTTTTGCCAGTATGCCGCCAGCAAGGTCAAGCTGTGACATTATCCAACCACCGAAAATCTGGCCTGCTGCATTTGTATCAGAAGGCATCGCTAATGTGCGAAGAAGTAAAGAACCAATCGGGTTCAAAGTTGATTGAATAGTCATTGTCGTACTCTTAATGGTATTGATTGTTTTATATAAAAATAGATGTGTTTACGAGACTCGTGGTGGTCCAATTTTTAACGTCTTCACCGAACACAAATAATCAGCGGCCAATGATCACGAGTATCATTGGCCAATCGCATATTGATAATAATTGTATCAAATAGGGTATGAGGACTCATCCCTAAGGGCTATTTCTCGTCGGTATTTTTATCCGTTAACTCTTTCTGCTGGTCTTTTGGTAGATGCTTATAGATATAAACACCAGTGAGCAAGGTGAAGAGCAAGGTCGCGATGAGTAGACCAAACACTTTGAAGTTGACCCAAACATCCAACGGTAGGCTGAAAGCAACGTAAACGTTGAGAACGGCACATAGGGTAAAGAACAGCGTCCATGCCCAGTTGATCTTGCCCCATACCGAATCAGGCAGTGTGATCTCTTTGCCTAACATACCTTTAATCGCTGATTTGCCCATGATGTGACTGACCGTCAGGCCAATCGCAAACAGTGCGTAAACGATGGTGACTTTCCATTTAATGAAGTTGTCGTCGTGCAAGAAGATGGTCATGCCACCAAATACGGCAACCATTAGAAAGGTGATGACCTGCATTTTTTCGACTTTCTTGTAGATGAAATAAGTCAAAATAATTTGAACTGCAGAGGCAACGATCAAAGCGCCGGTCGCGGTATAGATGTCGTACATCTTATAAAGCGCAAAGAAAATAATGAGAGGAATGAAATCAAGAATTTGTTTCATGAGACACTGACTATCCAGTTAGTTGAGTTGCTGACAGTCTAACGAAAACTGTCTCGATGCTAAATAGCTCGAGACAATTGGGTGCCAATTAATTCAATCTAACCACTCATCGTGTTTAAAGAGTTGAAGCAGGTTATCGCATTGACGAGGTTTGATAGCGAGGTATCAGCTTTTTGATATCTTCAAGGTAACCTTCGCTCTTTAAGCTGTCTAAGGTGTTTTCGAGCTCTTGCTCACTCATGGCAAAACATGTCGATTTACCGGTCGTTAAGTCGAGATACTCGTGATATTCACGCTCTGTGAAGTGGCCAATTCTGTCCATTAATAGGGTTTTAATTCCATGGTGAATCAAGCCGTAATACGTATGTCTTTGTAAGGTCATAGCCTATCCTCCGTGACAAGCTGCAGTGAAACTGGTGCAACCTGCTGTATATTGGTTGGGTTATCTATGACAAAGCAACTCGAATGCCATTTTCTCCAACGGAACAGAATAAATTCCCGGCTAAATAGAATTGAACTTCTTTTCAAATAGTTAAAGGAAGGTACGTTCTATTCTCTGACAATCAATACGAAACAGACATCAAATAGTTTCATTTTGAGAACGGAAAAATTCTCATTATGACGCTCTCCTGCCGCTTATAAAGAGGCCTACCAACAATGATTGCCGCTAATCGACGAGCCAATCAACAAGCGTAGATAAGGATGTATTTTGTCGATTCTTGGGTTGCAGCAAGAAGTAACCATTTCCAGAGAAAACACTGCCTTCACTCACTTTTACCAATCTACCTAAATCAATATCTTGCTTGGCCAGTGTGATGTCGCCTATGGCAATGCCAAACCCTTGAATGGCGGCGTTCATAGCTTGATCGAGTGTCGCGAATTGTTGGTTGTTCTTGCTTGAAAGGTCGTGGCTGCCTATGTGCTCTAACCAAAGTCGCCAATCACTTTGCTCATTGTTAGCGTGTAACCAAGTGTATTGAGCGAGCTTGTGTGGCTTGATGATAGTAGAAGCGCTACTTACAAGATGGCTCTGTGTAATGCTTTGTGCTTGGCAAACGGGCGCTAGCTGCTCGTTAAACAATAATTGGCTGATAATCGATTGTTGGTTTGGCTTCTTACCATAGGTAATTACGGCGTCAAACGGATCAAAGCTTGGTTCGAAGACGTGCTTGATGGTCGACGTCAGTTCGACATCAATTTCAGGATAGGCTTGCTGAAAAGACATCAACTTAGGTAGTAGCCAAGAGGTAATACAGCTCGGTGCGTTGAGTTTGATCTTAGACGGAGAGCTAGCCACTTGATTTAGAGCCGATTGCAGCTGATGAATCGTTCTTTGTATCAGGGGAACCAGTTCTTCTCCTTTCGGCGTTAAAGACAATCCGCGAGCATGGCGATAGAAGAGATCACAGCCAAGGCTTTCTTCAAACGACAATACCTGACGACTCACTGCACCTTGCGTAACATTGAGCTCATGTGCCGCGCGTGTAAAGTTGAGGTGCCTTGCCGTAGACAAAAACGCGAGCAAGGTTTTGGTTGAAGGAAGTGTGCGATTCATATCTTTACCTATGACTTTTTATCATGGCTATTATGTGATTATTTCGATTCATTTATCAATAGTGTTCTGTTTGAATGTAAATACTTAATCATCATTTGTGATTCAATATGTGTATAAGTCACATTTTTTGAATATGAAGGCAATGATGAAGACGTTGTGATTTTGTGAAAGGGATAGCTTCTTGACATCTTTTATTGATAGCTTAGTGCCTCAGGCTGTAAAAAAATTAATACCTTATCAATCGGCAAGAAGAATTGGTGGTGATGGACGTGTCTGGCTAAACGCCAATGAATTGGAAAGCTCGCTGTTTCAAGGAGAAGCAAGTCACAACCGATACCCAGACTTCTTACCACAAGATATTGCTAAGGCTTATCAAGATTACTGTAGTACCGATGCCGCGACTGTGGCTGTTCGTGGTGCAGATGAAGCGATTGATTTGCTGATCAGAACATTCTGTAAACCGGCGTGCGACAACATACTTATCTGCTCTCCAACGTATGCGATGTATGAGTTTTGCGCTGATGCATTGGCGATTAATACCTTGGACTCTCCATTGCAGGAAGACTTTAGCCTTAACGTCACTGATATTGTGAACAAAGCGAAGTTGGCTAATATCGTGTTTCTTTGCTCACCAAATAACCCAACGGGCAATGTGATTCCTAAATCGGATTTGATTCAGGTACTGGAAGGCACGACTGGAAAGTCGCTAGTGGTCGTCGATGAAGCGTATATCGAGTTTGAACCACAAACGTCAGCTGTGAGCCTTATTGAGCGTTATCCGCATTTGGTAGTGATTCGCACCTTGTCTAAGGCGTTTGGACTGGCTGCGGTTCGATGTGGCTTTATCTTAGCGAGTCAAAATGTGATGCAGTATGTCGCGAAGCTGATTCCACCTTATCCGATGCCGGATTGCTCATCGCAAATCGTGTTAGACGCTTTGTCTGATGAACGAGTCTCAGTGATGCAAGATGCGACGCAGAATCTGGTTGAGCTGCGTAACTGGTTTGCTTGTGAGTTAACGCAGTTTGATTTCATCGAGTCTGTTTACCCTTCATCGACAAACTTCATTTTGCTGCGTCAAAAAGCTGGGCATCAAGTGTTCAGTGTCTTGGCGAAGGACGGCATTGTGACAAGGAACCAAAACCATGAACCGGCTTTGCGTAACTGTGTTCGAATCAGTATTGGTAGCCAAGAGAGCATGCTAGAAGTGATAACGTCACTAACACGTTACCAAACCGAATTAGAACAGAGTCAACAAGGCAAACACATTCAACAAGCTCAACATAAAGAAACTCAATCTCAACTCGATAAAGATCATATCTAGGATGGCAATGATGAAAAAGATAATACTAGGACTCGCTTGTGCGGTCGCTTTACTTGGTACAACGGTACAGGCGAAAGAAATCCGTTTGGCGTCGGACTTTACGTATCCGCCATTCAACTATAAAAACAGTGACGGTGTGCCTGTCGGGTTTGATATTGAGATAGCTGATGCTTTGTGTGAGCAAGCTAAACTCGATTGTACTTGGGTTTCACAAAGCTGGGACTCGCTAATTCCAAGTTTGTTGGCAAGAAAGTCAGATGTGATTATGGCTTCGATGCGTATCACCGAAGAGCGTAAGCGTAAAATCTTATTTACTGATAAGTACTACCAAACTCCAGCCGTGTTTGTTGCGGCTAAAAGCGCGGAGTTCAGCGTTGATGAGGCTGGCTTAACGGGCAAAACCATCGGTGTTCAGCAGGGTACGATTCACGATCGCTACGTAACCGACAAGTTTGGCGATGTGGCAAACATTAAGCGTTATACCGGCCAAGATGAAGTTTACTTGGATCTGCAAAATGGTCGTCTAGATCTAACCTTCGGCAACTCAGATCAACTGTCATTGGCTTTCTTAGATAAGAAAGAAGGCGAGGGCTTTGAGTTCAAAGGTAAAGCAGTAACCGATAAAGCCTACATTGGCGAAGGTACGGCGTTAGCACTAAGAAAGCAGGATTCAAAACTGGCTAAACAATTCAATGCCGCGATTGAAGAGATCAGAGCGAACGGTACTTACGACAAGATCGCCGCTAAGTACTTCACGTTTGATATTTATGGTGCTGATTTGTAATTCGTCTAACGCCTAAAAAACTAGACCACCAAAAAATCCGAGGGCTGTGAGGCTCTCGGATTTTTGTTACAAACAATTCGTCCTAGTAAGATTCCCACCGTTGTCTTTATCCCTGCTTATCCACTCTTGTTCCATACGCTCAGCCTAAAACCTTACCTCGACCACCTCAGAAATCGCAGTTCACGACTCGCTTTTTCAATCGATGAGACCTTCTTTGTCGTGCTCCATAACTGAATTTAATGTCTTAAAATAACATAAAAATATCGGTTCTTTTTTTGCTAAGAGATTGTTCTTAAAGCAGTTGAAAGTAATCGAAATTCCCAAAAAATCCAAAGTAGGGCTGCTTAATAGTCTAATTAGTCCCAAATATGATTGGTATCACAATCAATTAGGTTCTCAGGCCAATAGATGAACCTTAGCTCACAAAACATACATATAGTATTGTAATACAAAATCTATAGGGTAAGAATATTGTAATGAAACGTTACTGCTATGAGCGATGTGCAATTGAACGTTAGATTTCAAACTTAGCTATAGCGTTGCATATAGAAACTGTACCTCTTACAAAATGGATTCTGGAGAAGAACATGAAAAAACACCTACTGACGATTGCAGCAGCATCAATTCTGATGGCATTTGGCGCTCAAGCAAAAACTTTGACGTTAGGGCATGCAATGTCATTAGAAAGCGCAGCTCACCAAGGCATGGTGATCATGGCTGATAAAGTTAAAGAAAAATCGAATGGTGAACTTACGATTAAGATCTTTCCAAACGGTCAATTAGGCTCTGAACGTGACCAAGCGGAGCAAGTTGTTACTGGCGCGATTGATATGGCCAAAATCAATGGTGGGTTAGCCGAATCTTTTGAACCAACTTTTAAGGTTAATGCACTGCCTTTCTTATTCCGTGACGTTCCACATATGAGAACCTTCATGCGAAGTGAAGCTGCACAAGAGATGTTGCTTTCAAGTGAAGGTAAAGGCTTCATCGGTCTTACATTCTATGATTCAGGCACACGTAGCTTCTACGCTAAGAAAGCCATCAACTCACCAGCTGATCTCGCTGGCATGAAAGTTCGAGTTCCTGGCTCCCCGACCATGATGGAAATGGTCAACCTACTTGGTGGCAAAGCAACGCCTGTACCTTTCAATGAGGTATACACGGCATTGCAACAAGGTGTAATTGACGGTGCTGAAAATAATATTTCTAGCTTAGTTGAAATGAAACACAGCGAAGTTGCCAAATTTTACTCTATGGACCAGCACATGATGACGCCTGACGTGATCATCATTTCTGAATACAAATGGGGTACTTTAACGGCTAACGAGCAAAAAATCTTAAAAGAAGCTGCAGCTGAGTCTCTTGAAGAGCAGATCAAAATCTGGGATGCAACAGATGACATGAACAAAGAGAAAGGAATGAAAGAAGGTGTCACGTTTGTTGAAGTTGATAAAGCCCCTTTCCGTGCAGCTGTTAAACCTATGATTGATGAGGCGAAAAAAGATCCAAAACTAGCTCCATTCATTGAAAAAATTGAAGCTCTTTAATCAGTCTTAGTGAAAATATAATTTTGCCTTGGCTTTGCTAAGGCAAAATTTTTTGAGGTATCACACCATGTTAGCAACTTTCAGAAACCTACTTGATAGGCTGATTCTTTTTGTCTCTTCTTTTGCACTAATGTTACTTGTCGTTACTGTCACTTGGCAGGTCTTTAGTCGTTATGTTTTGAATGATCCAAGTAACTGGACTGATGAACTTGCTCGTTATGCGATGGTATGGCTTGGCTTATTAGGAGCAAGCTACTTATTCGGTATCAAAGGACACTTAGCAATAACGTTATTGGATGGTTATCTTAAGGGTAAAGCACATATCGCATTACATGTACTCATCAATATCATTTCTGGCGCATTTGTATTTCTAGCAATGCTTCAAGGTGGCATCGCCCTAATGGGAAGAACCACACAACAACTCTCTCCAGCACTGCAATTACCGATGTCGACGGTGTATTCAATATTGCCGATTTCAGCCGTTATTATCCTCATTTATTTGGTCATGAATACGTTTGATCTTTTTTGTGAACCCAACAAAAAATAAGTTTTAAAAGGACTCTATATTATGGATTTGTCCATTGGTGTTTGGCTGCTAGGCCTATTCTTATTCATGATCGCGATAAGCATGCCGATTGCGATTGCAATTGCCATGTCATCTTTAACCATCATGTATTTCATCTTACCGTTTGAAGTCGCCAGTATTACTGCGGGTCAAAAAATCATTACCGGTATTGATAGTTTCAGTTTATTAGCCATCCCTTTCTTTATCCTCGCGGGGAATATAATGAATGTAGGTGGCATCGCGAGTCGACTCATCAACCTTGCAAAGCTCTTGGTTGGTTGGATCCCGGGCTCACTTTTTCACGTGAACATCTTCGCCAATATGATGTTTGGCGCCGTTTCAGGATCAGCCGTTGCAGCAGCAGCTGCGGTTGGTAAAACCTTAGGCCCAGAATTAGAAAAAGATGGTTATGATAAAAACTTAGCAACAGCAGTAAACGTTGCATCTTGCCCGGCAGGCTTATTAATACCGCCGAGTAATTCACTGATCGTATTTTCAGTGGTATCGGGTGGAACATCCGTTGCGGCGTTGTTTATCGCAGGGTATGTCCCAGGTATTCTAATGGGCTTAAGTTGTATGGTCGTCGCCTATTTCATCGCTAAAAAGAAGGGCTACAAAACAAGTGCGAATGACGGCTTCACAACGAAAGATGTGCTGAATATTGTTTGGCAAGCAACACCAAGCTTAGGGCTTATTGTTGTTGTTATTGGCGGTATTATTGGTGGTATATTCACTGCAACAGAAGGGGCATGTATAGCGGTTCTATACTCTTTTATACTGTCACTCTGTTACCGAACCCTCAAATGGGCACACTTTCCGATAATTTGTAGAGAAACGGTTCAGGTTACTGGCATTATGCTGTTCTTGATTGGTGCTTCTACCATTATGTCATGGGCAATGGCGTTTACCGGTCTACCAACCATGATCAGTGATTGGATGCTCTCTATTTCAGACAATCCAATTATCATCTTTATTCTGATGAACCTGATTCTACTGATTGTGGGTATGTTTATGGACCTTACGCCAGCCGTATTGATCTTTACCCCTATCTTTATGCCGATTGCTGAGCATTTAGGCATGCATCCAATTCACTTCGCGATGATGATTATCTTCAACTTATGTATTGGCATTGCAACGCCACCCGTTGGTACGGCGCTATTTGTGGGTTGTAGTGTCAGTGGCTCTAAGATTGAAAACGTTATAAGAAGTATCATGCCGTTTTGTGCCGTATTGATCGTCACACTGTTGGCCATTACTTTTATTCCTGAAATTAGTTTGGCTCTGCCTCGTGCGTTTGGACTCATCAATTAGCCTGACAAGGGTAAGATTTATGGAATCAATATCGATCATTACCTAATAAAAAAACCGCCTCATGAAGGCGGTTTTATTTATCAATCAAACTGAAGCTTAATATTACGCTTGCTGTTTTTGTAGCTCAGCTTCTTTCGCTTCGTCTTCGATTAGAGAATCAACGATGACTGCACATGCTGCATCACCAGTGATGTTTAGAGCAGTACGGATCATGTCGAAGATACGGTCTAGAGCGAACAACAGAGGTAGACCTTCAATAGGGATACCAGCTGCTAGAAGAACCGCAACCACTAGGAAAGAAGGACCTGGAACACCTGCTTGACCAACTGCGCCTAGAGTCGACGTTACGATGATAGCAATGTAAGCGCCCATAGACAGGTCGATGTTGAACAGCTGTGCGAAGAAGATAGCAACTAGGCCGTAGTAAATTGCGTTACCAGACATGTTGATCGTCGCACCAAGTGGCAGAACGAATGAAGCCGTAGAGTTACGAACGCCAAGTTCTTTCTCTACCGTTTCCATTGTTACTGGCAGTGTCGCCATTGAAGAGGCTGTTGATAGTGCAACCGCTTGAGGCTTCTTCATTGCCACTAGGAACTTCTTAGCAGAAGTCTTAGTGAAGATTTGAATCATTAGCGGGTAAGCAACAAAGCCGAAGATCAGAATCGCAGCGATGTAGACAACGAACAGTTTGAACACAACCATAAGTGCGCCAAAGCCGAATGTACCCACAGCTTCTGCCATTAGGCCGAATACGCCAAGTGGTGCAATGATCATAACCTTGTTGATCATCCAAACCATAGCGTCAACAATCGCGTTTACGCCATTGATGATAGGGTCACGTTTCTCTTTCGCTTGTTTAGAAATCGCAATACCGAAGAATAAGCAGAAAACTAGAATTTGCAGAATGTTTGCTTCATTCAGTGATTGGAAAACGTTGGTCGGGATCATGCCTGTGATGGTTGCCCAGAACGTTGGAAGTTCACCTTTCGCAGCGTATTCAGAAGAGAACATGCCTTCAACGCCAGAAACATCGATACCACGACCTGGTTCGAATATTTCACCCATTACTAGCGCTAGTGCTACAGCAAGTGCAGACGTTAGTGCAAAGTAACCTAGAGTGGTCACGCCCACTTTACCTGCTGATGAGCTGTTGCCTAGACCAGCAGCACCTGAAATTAGGGCAACCGCGACTAGAGGGATAACCAGCATCTTGATCAAATTGATGAAGATAGCACCCAGTGGAGCGAACATAGTTGCGCTGTCACCCATCATCGCACCGACTAGGGTACCGATGATCATTGCAATAACGACTTGAACGCCGATGTTGCTTAGTAAACTCTTTTCTTTTAACACTTCCATAACCTCTGTGCTACTAAATATAAAAATCCCAGAACTACTCACCAATGTACGATGTACCATTGGATTAATATTTCGCGAGAAGTTTTACACGTATCTTTTACATTTATCAATATGAGCAGAGATGAAAGAACACCAAAAAGCAGTAATCAAATGTCATTTGATGATTTTTCACACTAAAGCAAACGTTTGCTTTTTTGATTTGTCATTATTTTTATAAATGGTGGTGATGTTTTGGTGGGGTATTATAGGTGTGCTACAGGTTTGTATGAGGTGTTGTTTTTATCAGAAATTTAACAATTGAGAGGGTTTGGACGTGTTCTCGGAGAAAAACTCCCACAGCGCTAATTATCGCACTAGTGGGAGCCTATTTATTATTTTTGCGTTGCCGCTTTCATTGGCGTAACAAACTCAGCAAGTGCTTTAAGCATTGCTTCTGGTTGTTCAACGTTGTTTTCAATGATTTTCACAACCGCAGAGCCAGAGATAGCACCAGCAGCGCCAGCTTCGATGGCTTCTTTTACTTGCTCAGGAGCAGAGATACCGAAACCAAGCAGTGCTGGTGGCGCATCAAACTTGTTCAAACGGTCAAGTAGGGCTGTCACAGGCATGTTTGCTTTGGTTTCTGCACCCGTTACGCCAGCACGAGAAAGTAGGTAAGTGTAACCACCACCTAGCTCAGAAACCGATTGAAGCGTCTCATCACTTGCTGTTGGTGGAGCAATAAAGATTGGGTGAATACCAAACTTCTTAGCTGCAGCAACAAACTCGCCACTCTCGTTGGTTGGTACATCAGCAATCAATACTGAATCGATACCTGCATTCGCACAACGCTCGTAGAAGTTCTCGATACCACGTGCGTACACCAAGTTTGCGTACATCAGTAGGCCGATTGGTAGCTCTGGGTATTTAGCACGAATTTGACCAATAAGATCAAAACACACATCTGGCGTTACTTTTGAATCTAACGCACGAATGTTTGCACCTTGGATTGTCGGGCCATCTGCAAGCGGATCGGAGAATGGAATACCAAGCTCAAGTGCATCTGCACCCGCTTCAACCAAAGTTTCCATGATCTTAAGCGATTGCTCAGGGTTAGGATCGCCAACTGTTACGAATGGTACGAATGCGCCCTGATTCTTTTCAGCTAAGCGAGTGAAGAGTGATTGATAGCGATCCATTATAATGCTCCTTTCTCTTTAAGAATGTCGTGTACAGAGAAAATGTCTTTGTCACCACGGCCAGATAAGTTAACGACTAATAGCTGTTCTTTCTCTGGATCATCGTGAGCCATTTTGATTGCATGAGCCAAAGCATGAGATGACTCTAGCGCTGCGATAATACCTTCGTTACGTGCGATAGCTTGGAAAGCTTCTAGTGCTTCGTCATCGGTTACGTTGTCGTATTCAGCACGGCCAATAGCATTTAGGTGCGCGTGTTGAGGGCCAACTGATGGGAAGTCTAGACCCGCAGATACAGAGTAAGACTCTTCTACTTGACCATTCTCATCTTGCATCAGTGGTGCTTTCATACCGAAGAAGATACCAGTTTTACCGTGTTTAAGCGGCGCGCCGTGTTGGTCGGTATCAATACCTTTACCAGCAGGCTCTACACCGATTAGGCGTACAGACTCTTCTTCAATGAAATCCGCGAACATACCGATAGCGTTTGAACCACCGCCGACACACGCGATAACTGCATCAGGAAGGCGACCTTCACGAGCTAGAATTTGGTTCTTCGTTTCTTCACCAATCATGCGTTGGAAATCACGAACAATCGTTGGGAATGGGTGAGGGCCCGCTGCAGTACCCAATAGGTAGTGCGCGTCTTCATAAGTTGCCGACCAGTCACGTAGCGCTTCGTTACATGCATCTTTTAGCGTTGAAGAGCCAGAATGAACAGGGATAACCTCTGCGCCCATTAGCTTCATACGGAACACGTTCGGGCTTTGACGTTCAACGTCTTTCGCACCCATGTATACACGACACTTAAGACCTAGTAGAGCACACGCTAGAGCCGTTGCCACACCGTGTTGGCCTGCCCCAGTTTCAGCGATGATTTCCTGCTTACCCATACGTTTTGCTAGCAATGCTTGACCAAGTACTTGGTTTGTCTTGTGGGCGCCACCGTGAAGTAGATCTTCACGCTTAAGGTACAGTTTGGTTTTTGTGCCTTTAGTTAGGTTACGAGTCAACGTTAGTGCCGTTGGACGACCAGCGTACTCTTGAAGAAGCGTCATGAATTCGCTGCGGAACTCAGGATCGGCTTGTGCATCGATAAATGCTTGTTCAAGTTGGTCTAGTGCTGGCACTAGGATCTGCGGTACGTATTGACCACCGTATTCACCAAAGTAGGCATCGAGTTTAGCCATTGTGTTATTCCTTCAATTCTACTGATGTGTATTCACACCAAGTCATTTAATCTTGTTTGAGCTTCGCAAAAGGCAAAGCTCACAAATATGTTTTTAGTTTCTGCTTTCTAATTTCTAGCGCCGAGTTTGGACTAGTAATTGCGAATCGCTGCAAAAGCACGTTGCAGTTTGTCTGCGTCTTTTTTTCCTGGAGCGGATTCAACGCCAGAGTTTAGGTCTAATCCTAAGCAACCCAACTTAGCGGCTTGGTTAGCATTTTCTGGGTTTAGGCCACCCGCCAACATGATTGTGCTTTGGTTGTTGATTAGGTTCCAATCGAACACTTGGCCTGTGCCACCAGTTTGAGAACCCACTTTAGTATCTAGCAGGTGACGAGTCACGTTGCTTTCCAGTAATTCTGGTAGCGAGCTCTCAGCATCGGGAGCAACACCGTAAGCTTTCCAAATCTCAACGCTTTCAGGTAGTGACTGTTTTAGCTCATCGACAAACGCTTGAGACTCATCACCGTGCAATTGCACAGCGAACAGGCCTAGCTCAGAAACCGTTTTCGCAACGTCAGTAACGCTGTGGTTTTGGAACACACCCACGTAGTTCAAAGGTGCGCCGCTCATAGTCAAACGAGCCGCTTCGATATCCACATGACGCTTAGATGCTTCAACGAATATCAGACCACCGAATACCGCACCAGCTTGATAAGCCTTTGCTGCATCGTCAGAGTGAGTTAAACCACACACCTTGTTTTCACCCAGTGTTACTTTGCGTACCGCAAGCTCGAGGTTCTTCTCTGCCATTAGAGAGCTACCGATTAGGAAGCCATCTGCAAACGTTGAAAGGTCACGAACTTGTTGATGTGTGTAGATGCCAGACTCTGAAATCACAACTGCGTTTGGAGCCAGTTCGCGAATCAGCGGCGCCAACTCTTTAGTACGGTTCAAATCAGTCGAAAGGTCACGAAGATTACGGTTGTTAATGCCGATCACCTTAGCGTTTAGAGCGACTGCACGGTGAAGCTCTTCTTCGTTGCTGACTTCGGTCAATACACCCATGTTGAGTGAGTGAGCGACTTCCGCCAGCGCTTTGTACTCTTCGTCATCTAATACCGATAGCATTAACAAGATAGCATCAGCTGAGTAATGACGAGCTAGATACACTTGGTAGGTATCAACCATGAAGTCTTTACACAGGATAGGCTGCTTAGCAATGCTGCGAACTTTAGGTAAAAACTCAAAGTCACCTTGGAAGTACTTCTCGTCTGTCAGCACAGAAATCGCGTTTGCGTGGTTGTTGTAAACAGAAGCAATGTAGTCGAGGTCAAACTCGTCACGGATTAAACCTTTTGACGGAGAGGCCTTTTTACATTCAGTGATGAAAACCGTTTGTTCTCCGCTCAGAGCGTCATAAAAGCTGCGGTCTGTTGCAGTTAGTGACGCTTTAAACTCGTCTAATGGTTGAGTCTGCTTACGTGCTTCAACCCATTGGTATTTATCACGAACGATTTTTGCTAATACTTCCGCCATTTCAGCTTCTTTGACTGAAACGTGGGTCGACAGTTTATCGGTAGTCTGTGTCATGTTCTTTGTCTCGATTCGTCGTTCGTTAGGCGTGTGCAGCAAGCTTTTGTACAAGCTCGTATGCTTTGCCAGAGTTCATCGCGTCAATTGCTTGCTGTGCGTTGGCTTTTAGGTCTTCGTGACCAAACAGACGCATCAGTAGAGCAACGTTGACTGCCACTGCGCCAACTTGAGCATCAGTGCCTTTACCCGTCAGGATATCGGTTGTGATGGCTTTGTTCTCTTCTGGCTCGCCGCCCTTGATTGCTTCAAGAGGGTGAGTGTTCAGGCCAAAGTCTGCCGGTGTCACTGTGTACTCGTGAATTTTGCCATCTTTAATTTCAGCAACGATTGTCTCGCCATGAATAGCCACTTCATCAAGGCCACTACCATGCACAACGGCAGCACGCTTAATACCCATTTGCAGCATGGTTTCCGCGATAGGGCGGACGAGCTCTTTGCTGTAAACACCCATTAACTCGATATTAGGGCGAGCAGGGTTAATCAGTGGACCAAGGATGTTGAAGATAGTGCGCGTTTTCATCGTCTGACGAACAGGCATCGCGTGACGTACACCGACGTGATATTGCGGAGCAAATAGGAATGCTACGCCAAGCTCGTCGACTGCAGTACGAGTGTCTTCTGCTGTCATCGCTAGGTTAATACCGAACGAATCCAGTAGGTCAGAAGAGCCTGATTTGCTCGATACGCTGCGGTTACCGTGCTTCGCGACTTTTAAGCCACACGCTGCGGCAACAAATGCAGAAGTCGTCGAGATATTGATGGTGTTGTGACCGTCGCCACCTGTACCTACGATGTCTGCGAAATCGTAATCAGGGCGCGGGAACGGGTTTGCATTCGCAAGTAGTGCTTTTGCTGCGCCTGCAATTTCATCGGGCGTTTCGCCTTTGATTTTCAGTGCAGTTAGCGCAGAAGCCATCAAGATTGGGTCTAGTTCACCCTTGATGATCACATCAAATAACTGTTGGCTTTCTTCTTGAGTAAGAGACTGCTGTTCGTAAAGTTTATTAATCTGTTCCATGATCGTTTCCTATATCGTCTTTTTCTCAAGAGCCCATTCGATAGCGTTTGCTAGAAGCGTTGCACCGTAGGTCGTCATAATTGATTCAGGGTGGAATTGGAATCCACACACCTTGTCTTGTTCTTGAACCACAGACATCACCAAATCATCTACTTCAGCGGTCACCGTTAGGCTATCAGATACATGCGTTGCCACTAAAGAGTGGTAGCGAGCGATAGCCAATGGCGAAGGTAAGCCTTGGTAAGTCGCATGGTTTTGGTGTTCCATCATCGACACTTTACCATGAATGATTTCGCCAGCGCCTGCAACGGTGCCGCCATAGGCTTCAACAATCGCTTGGTGGCCTAAGCAAATACCAATCATTGGCACTTTACCTTTTAGAAGCTGAATCAGCTCTGGCATACAGCCCGCATCTGCTGGAGCGCCAGGGCCTGGCGAAAGCAGTGCAACAGGGTTGTCTAGTTCGTTGATCGCCGCTTCAACTACTTTTGCAGGAATGTTGTTACGGTAAATTTTTACGCTGTGACCTAATGAACGAAACTGGTCTACAAGGTTGTAAGTGAACGAGTCGAAGTTATCGATGAATACAATATCAGCCATGATTACGACTCCTTCTTATTTGTTAGGTTCTTAGTATGAGCTGCTTGAATCGCTGAGATAACCGCTTGTGCTTTGCCGCGAGTTTCATCGGCTTCTGCTTGTGGGTCTGAATCGAATACCACACCAGCGCCAGCTTGTACTTGTGCTACGCCATCTTCAACGTAAGCAGAGCGAATTACGATACAAGTATCTAGAGTCCCTTCACCGGTTAGATAACCGACTGCACCACCGTAGCTACCACGACGCGTTTTTTCTACGTCACGAATAAGCTGCATTGCGCGGATTTTTGGTGCGCCCGTTAGCGTGCCCATGTTCATACAAGCTTGGTAAGCGTGCAGAGCATCTAAGTCTTCACGGAGCTGACCAACAACACGAGAAACCAAGTGCATTACATGGCTGTAGCGGTCTACTTTCAGTAAGTCTGCTACGTGGCGAGTGCCAGCTTCGGCAATACGTGCCACATCGTTACGCGCTAGGTCAACTAGCATCATGTGCTCGGCGTTTTCTTTCTTGTCGGTACGCAGTTCAAGCTCGATACGGCTGTCTAGGTCGAAATCGATTTGACCGTCAGGGCGCTTACCACGACGACGAGTACCAGCAATCGGGTAGATCTCGATTTGGTTGGTTTCTGTCTCGTATTTCAGCGCGCTTTCTGGAGATGCACCGAACAGAGTAAACAGCTCGTCTTGCATGTAGAACATGTAAGGGCTTGGGTTGCTTTGTTTGAGTTCTTTATAAGCCGCCAGTGGGGCAGGGCAAGGTAGAGTGAAGCGGCGTGAAGGTACTACTTGGAATACATCGCCTTTAACTACGTACTCTTTTAAATCACGAACCGTTTGGCAGAAGTCTTCATCTGAAACGCTAGGTACAGCTTCAACGTTGTCTAACGGCGTTACTTCAGTGATGGCTTTCAGGGACTGACACTGAGTTTGAATGTCGGCTAGACGGTCAGTTAATTGCGCTTTGATGTTGTCATCTTGAGCAAATAAGCTCGCGTGAAGTAGGCCTTCGTTCTCTTGGTGATCGAAACGCAATAGTGTTTCAGCTACGTAGAATACAAAGTCAGGACAATTGTTGGTTGCTTCAGCATCACCTAGTGGCTCAAAGTTTGCCACGATGTCGTAAGCGAATAAGCCCGCCATGAATAATGCGTGTTTGTTATCCGCGTCTTGCTCAAAGCTGTGCTGAACCAAACGCAGTGCATCGAATGAAGAGGCTTCTCTTAAACGTGAGTCTTCGTCTAATTCGTTGCTTGGTTCGATAAAAGTCAGCGTCAAAACGTTATCAGTAAGGTCAGATTTAATTTCTGCTTTCACGTTTTGAGTGAGATGTTCGATAAGCGCTTGACCGTTTTCAGTCAATGCTTGAAAGGTTACTTCATGTCCGCGACATACGATGCGAACAGCAGAGTCGATAAGGAGTAGGCTTGTCAGGTTCTGTTTAGATTCAATCTCGGCAGATTCCAACAAAAGACTATCAGTTTTGTTTTCACACAAAGTATGAAAAACGCTGGTTGGATCTTGCGAGTAAGGAACTGAAGAATTGATGACCTCAATGGTTCCCAGCTTTTTGATTTCAATGGCCTTGTTCACAAGACCTCCTTTATGATTCTTTAAATTTCCTGCCGTACATAGTCGCATAAAGATACCTTTCACCCAATCTAGAATATGGTCAATTCGATGATTTGTTAGTCAGTTGAATGTGAGATGTTCGACAAATTAAAAAGCCCGCTATTAAAGCGGGCTTAGTGATAACTTTTTTATAAACAAACTGTTTAATTAGAAGTACACGTTAGCCCACCAAGAACTTGTCCAAGTGCGCCACCAATTAAGCTCTGAACTTGCTTCTACTGAAGAAAGTTCTAAAACTTTATCTTTATGGTTTTGGTTAAATTCTTGTAACATGGTGAACCTATCAAATGTGATACTTCGTATTTGTGTACTAGTTAACTAGTTTTCTGCTTGCGGGTCAAGTGTGTTGGCACAAATATAACGATAAAAATTGAAAACAATGAAAAAGAATATATGAGAATTGATCTACATAGTCATACAACAGCCTCAGATGGCCGACTTACTCCACCTGAGCTAATTGACCGAGCGCTTGGCTTTAACATCGAAGCGCTAGCGATTACAGATCATGACACGACTGATGGGCTTGCTGAAGCACGCAACTATATTGCTGATAACAACCTTCCTATTCAGCTGATCAACGGCATTGAGATTTCGACTGTTTGGCAAAATAAAGATATCCATATTGTTGGGTTAAATGTTGATCCTGAGTCACCAGAGCTTAAAGCGCTCGTTGAGCAACAGAAGCAACACCGTATTGGACGTGCAGAGATGATTGCTCAACGTCTTGAGAAAGCGACTCGTGAAGGGGTGCTAGAAGAAGTTAAATTGATTGCGGGTGATGCGCCTATTACTCGTGCTCACTTTGCTAAGTGGTTAGTCGATAACGGCTACGCAAAAACCATGCAGCAGGTGTTTAAAAAGTTTCTTACTCGCAATAACCCAGGTTATGTGCCGCCAACATGGTGTTCAATGAGTGATGCTGTTACGGCTATTCACGCTGCTGGTGGTCAAGCCGTACTCGCTCACCCTGGGCGATATGGCCTTACAGCCAAGTGGGTTAAGCGCCTACTAGCGGCATTTGTTGAAGCGAAAGGGGATGCGATGGAAGTAGCTCAACCTCAGCAAGCGCAACAAGAAAGACGCACACTCGCGGATTATGCTATACAATACAAACTATTAGCCTCCCAAGGCAGTGATTTCCATTACCCATCTCCGTGGATGGAACTTGGACGCAATCTCTGGCTACCTTCTGGGGTCGAAGAAGTATGGAAAGATTGGGAGTTTCAAACGGTTTCACCATCTGAATAGTCTTTAGGTGAGCCAGCTCCTTCTGATGATAGAGTCGAGAGATTCGATAACGAGGATCAACAATGAGCCAGTTTTTTTATGTACACCCAGATAACCCACAAGCACGCTTAATTACTCAAGCGGTTGCGATTATTCGCAATGGCGGCGTTGTGGTTTATCCAACAGATTCCGGTTATGCGCTGGGCTGTCAGCTTGAAAACAAACAAGCACTTGAACGTATCTGTAAAATTCGTCGCATCGATGACAAGCATAACTTCACCTTGTTATGTCGTGATCTTTCTGAATTATCACTGTATGCACGCGTCGATAACGTGGCTTTCCGTCTACTGAAAGCGCATACACCAGGTGCTTACACGTTTATCTTTAAAGCAACCAAAGAAGTGCCAAAGCGTTTGATGAACGCCAAGCGTAAGACGATTGGTATTCGTGTCCCAGACAACAAGATTGCACTCGACCTGTTGGAAGCGATGGGTGAACCATTGATGTCGACGTCTTTGATTCTGCCGGGTAACGAGACTACGGAGTCGGATCCAGAAGAAATTCGTGACAGCCTAGAGCATGCGGTTGATGTGATTTTGAATGGCGGTTACTTAGGTGAGCAACCGACGACGGTTATTGACTTCAGTGACGATGATGCCGTGGTTCTACGTCGTGGTGCTGGCGATCCTGCACCGTTTGAATAGTCGCTTTACTGATTAACAGTCTGTAACGATACAGCAAACCTGCCACAGTAAATAACAAGTGCTTTTTGGCAGGTTATTTGCGATAATACGCGACCGCGATTTGGTCGCGAAAAATTCATTCGACGTCTGTGAAGACGACAATTAGGTAGAAAAGAGTAAATGAGCGAAAAATTACAGAAGGTTTTAGCGCGAGCTGGTCACGGTTCTCGTCGTGAACTAGAAGGTTTAATCAAATCTGGTCGTGTAAGTGTTAACGGTCAAGTTGCGAAACTGGGCGAACGTCTTGAAGACGAGAACTCAGTGATCCGTATCGATGGCCATACTGTTTCAGGCAAGGCTTCTGAAGAAGTGGTTTGTCGTGTACTTGCTTACTACAAACCTGAAGGTGAGCTTTGTACTCGTCACGATCCTGAAGGCCGCCGTACTGTTTTCGATCGTCTACCTAAGATCCGTGGTTCTCGTTGGATTTCAGTTGGTCGTCTTGATGCAAACACATCAGGCCTTTTGCTTTTCACTACTGATGGTGAGCTTGCAAACCGTCTAATGCACCCAAGCCGTCAGGTTGAGCGTGAGTACCTAGTGCGTGTATTCGGTGAAGTGACTGAGCAGAAAGTTAAAAACGTTACTCGTGGCGTACAACTAGAAGACGGCATGGCTCGTTTTGAAGATGTGGTTTACGCTGGTGGTGAAGGTATGAACCATACTTTCTACGTAGCGATTAACGAAGGTCGTAACCGTGAGGTTCGTCGTCTTTGGGAATCACAAGAAACAACAGTAAGCCGCCTGAAACGTGTACGTTACGGTGATATCTACCTTGATAAGAAACTGCCTCGTGGCGGTTGGAAAGAGCTAGATCTTCAAGAAGTTAACTACTTGCGTGAGCTTGTTGAGCTTAAGCCTGAGAAAGAGACACTGTTGGATCTTGATCCTTCAAACACTTCTCGTAAGCGTGAGCGTTCTCGTAGCCAAAAAATTCGTCGTGCTGTTAAACGTCACGAAGAGCGTGCAAACGCACCAAAAGGCCGTAGCAACCAAACTAAGCGTAAGAAGCCTGCAACTCGCGGTACTACAACACCTGATTCAGGTCGTAGCGCTCCAGCTGCAAACAAAGGCAAACCTCAGGCTAACAAAAGTAAGCCTAAACTGAACAACGGTCGTCCGGCTAAACCAGCTAAGCCAAGAACACGTCAGTAATTACGTAATTTATTGCGCGTAAAGCTTCATTAGCTAAAAGCACTGAATACTAAAAAACCTGCTCATTGAGCAGGTTTTTTTACGTCTAGAAGAAATAAAAGATTCGGGATGCGAGTAATCGAGTATCGAAAACATACTGCCATAATCGGCAGTAAGCATGCTCTTCGCATCTCTTATCTCGTTTACACGTATCTATAAATCTTTTCGCATCTCGTATCTCGTTCTATTTACTTATGATTCGAGAAGTTATCGCCTTTCGCTAATCGGTCGTAAAGCACTACATTCACTGATGCTGCTAGGTTCATGCAGCCGTTGGTCGGAACGTAAATCGTCTCACGACAGAAATCTGTGATCTCTTTCTTTAGCGTGCCATCTTCTGGGCCAAAAATGTAAAACGCACGTGGTGGGTGCTTGTAATCAGGTAGAGGCTTAGCACCTTCAATCAGATCAACAGCAACCGGCACGCAGCCTACTGGAATAATATCTTTCAGCTCTTCAACACCAATCAAAGGCAGGGCTAAGTGCTTTTCTTTGGTATCGGTATGGAATTTTCGCGCATGGTCGTAGCGTGTGCCAGTGTAAAACACAGAGTTGGCGCCGTAGCAGCCAGCTGCTCGCATCACTGAGCCTACGTTTTCTGGCGTCTTTGGGTTAACTAGGCCAATGCAGGCATAGCCTTTTGATTGTGTGTCTGTTTTTGCTTTGGTCATAATCAGTGAATCTAACGTTGATGATGAAAGTGATGAATCACGATGGAAAATAGCGTGATAAAAATAGCCGAGCAATGGGCTCGGCTAACTTTTAACTCGCTTACATGAATACTTGTTTACTCATGCAGATGAGCGTCAACAGCGGTATTAGTCGCGTTTCCACAGCATGTGACAGAACTTATGTTCTGGATCACGGCTGATTAACATGCGAGCAAATACGTCGTCTAGAACGTCATCAGCTTCATTCACAAGACCAATGCGCACTTCAGCGTAGATCTCTTTGTCGACTTCAAAGCCAACATGTTCAACCCAATCATCGCCAGTTTCAACAAGCTCTGCTGCGCCACGATCTTCAAACTGAGCAGTGAAAAGAATCACGTCTGCAGGCTCTAGGTTGTCAGGTGCCATCTCTAGGAAGATGTCGTATGCAGTGTCAATTGCGTCGTCATAAGACATTAGGTCGTTAGCTTCGGTCATAATAAGTATCTTAGCTTGCGCGGTTCATGTATTTACGTTCAGCTGTGTTCACAACAACTTTGTCGCCAGTTGCGATGTATTCAGGCACTTGAATAGTAAGACCTGTAGAAAGACGAGCAGGCTTAGTACGAGCAGACGCTGATGCACCTTTGATTGAAGGATCAGTCTCTTCGATAACTAGTTCAACAGATGTTGGTAGCTCAAGCGTTGCAGCGTTGCCGTCGATAAGGATCGCGTACATGCCTTGAGTTTCTTCGTTGATGAACAGTAGTTCGTCTTCGATTGTTTCACCGTTGAAGATGAATTGTGTGTAATCTTCGTTATCCATGAAGATGTACTCGTTGCCGTCAACGTAAGAGAACATTACTGCACGCTTAGTTACGTCGATAGTTTCAACGATTTCGTCAGCCTTGTGGCGAACTTCAGTTTTAACGCCAGTTGCTACATCGCTACCACGGAAACGGTAAATTTTTTGACCGCCACGGCCACCGGGTGTTGTTACTTCGATATCTTTAACTAGTACTGTTTTACCATCAACGTCGATCGCAAAACCTTTTTTAATTTCACTTGCTCTAGGCATTTTGTGTTTGTCCTTAGTGGGTCTATCCACTGATTATATCTCGGAGATGCTATAAATAGGAATAGCTTGAATCATAAAGTCACCTAGGCGATCATAGAGTTATAGTTAAATCATTATTTTATTTACCGAAACGACCTATGCAGCTACCTGTTATTGACCCAACACAGCCTTTTCAACCTGAATTTCAACCTGTGGTTAACGATCTGATTACCTTTCTAAAAGGTGGATTAGGATCTAATCTGCACAGTATTTATATTTATGGCAGTGTGGCTCGTAAGCAAGCCGTCGTGGGTCGCTCCAATCTAGATGTGGTTGTGGTGACCCATCGACCGTTTCCTGACCAACGAACCACTTTGTTGAACACCATCAAATGGCGTTTCCAAAAGAGCTTCCCGCAGGTAACTCAAGTTGCGATCAAAACCACCTTAGTGAGTGAGATAGTCGATTTCGACAATATCTTCACTTGGGGTTTTATGCTCAAGCATTTGGCCGTGTGTGTGCATGGTGAGGACTTATCGGATTGCTATGGTGATTTTGAAACAAGCTGGGAAATCGCTAAGCACTGGAATATGGATGCTGAAAACTGGTTAGCGGTGTATCGCAACAAGATCGCACGAGCGACAACGCCAGAACAACAAGTCACTGCGCAGGTGATTATTGCCAAGAAGCTTCTACGGGCGAGTTACTCACTGGTGATGTACCGCGATAAATATTGGTACGATGATCCTGTTGAGTGTGGCCAGCAATTTTTGAAGTATCATCCAGATCGAGAAGTCGAAATCCAAAGGTTGGGCATTTTGCTTTCTGGTAGACCAATCCCTAAACGTTCGGTGATCGGTATTCTTGATGGCTTTGGTGAGTGGTTGATTAAGCAGTATCAGAAAACCGAGTTCAGAATCGGATAGAGATTTATAACCGATCAATTGATACAAAAAAGCAGAGCGTGCTGAAGAGCATGTCTCTGCTTTTTTCGTTTAAAGAGCATATTGAATATAGTGCTAGAACAAACCCAACTGCTGCCCATTGACTCTTTCAAAATCTAAACCGATGAAGGGCAGAATTGCCTCTGCGACCGGTTTAATCTGCTTGTCGATATAGTGCTGATAATCGATACCACTCTTTAAATACTCTTTGGGCTCAGGGCCACTCAGAGTAATCAAATACTCAATCCGTCCTTTGTTTTGGTATTGAAGAGGGCGTCCTAACTGAGCATTGATCTCATCGGCCATTCGAGCTGCGCGAACTTGCGGCGGAATGTTCTTTTGGTATTCGTGTAATTTGCGGCGTAAACGCTTTTGATACACCAATAAATCATCATGCTTGCCAGCAGAGGTTTCGTCGACAAACTGTCTGACGTAGTCGGTCGGATCTTGGTCGTGAAACACCATCTCATACAAAGTTTGTTGGAATTGCTGGGCAAGAGGTGTCCAATCGGTGCGTGCACTCTCAAGTCCTTTAAAGATAATCTTTTCTTTGTCGCCTTGAGTGATTAAGCCTGCATAACGTTTCTTCGAGCCGGTTTCTGAACCTCTAATGGTTGGCATTAGAAACTTGCGATAGTGAGTCTCGTATTCCAACTCGAGTATTGAGGTTAGGTTATGGGTCTCTTTTAAGTGATTCGTCCACCAATCGTTGATGTAAGCGACCAGTGTGTTTCCGATCTCATCGGCTTTTTGCTGATCATAACTGCCGTTCAGAGACACGAAGGTTGAATCGGTATCGCCGTAAATTACTTGATAGCCTTTGTCTTCGATCAGAACCTTGGTTTGCTTCATGATCTCATGTCCACGCATGGTAATCGAAGACGCTAACCGGGTATCGAAGAAACGACAACCAGACGAACCTAACACACCATAGAATGAGTTCATGATGATCTTAATCGCCTGAGAGAATGCTTTTTCATTGTTCTTCTTAGCCACATCACGTGCAGCCCAAAGGTTTTCGATCATCTCGGGCAAGAAGTGTTTAGAGCGGTGGAATTGCCCACCTCGAAAGCCATCAACGGCTTGGTCTTCTGCTGGGCCAAGTTCAAGCTTCAACCCTTCAATAAGTCCCATAGGGTCAATCAGAAACGAGCGAATGATCGATGGATACAGGCTCTTAAAATCGAGTACCAAAACCGAGTCGTACAGATTGGGAATTGAATCCATCACATAACCACCGGGGCTCGCAATCCAATTCTCTGGCTCTAAGTTCGGTGCGACATAACCCGCTCTGTGGATTTGAGGCAGATATAAGTTAGTAAAGGCAGCAACAGAGCCACCAACGCGGTCCAGCTCAACACCGGTTAATCTAGAGCGCTCAATCGCGAAGTCGAGTAGGTGAGTGTGCTCGAAGATTCGGTTTACCAGTACGCAGTCTTGAAGGTTGTACTTGGCGAGTGAAGGTTTATCAAACTTAAACATTCGGTTTATCTCATCCATACGGTCGTGAACGTTATGGATGTCTTTGCCTTCACCAAGCAACTCTTGTGATACCGACTCAAGCGACCATGAACGGAAGTGATAGGTCGCTGTCTTTAGCATATCGATACCATCCAAGACAACGCGTCCTGGAATCGTGATAAAACCTTGCTGATTTTGAGCGGAACTACGGAAAAAACTCGGTTGATTGTCTCTGCCGATGTTGAGCTTCACTTCGTTCCATTCTGAACGTTTGTGCAGCAGCCTAAAATCGAAGTCGATAGCGTTCCAACCAATGATGATGTCAGGATCAAATTCAGAGAACCAAGCTATCATTGCTTCGAGCAGAGCTTTCTCGTTGGCAACCCATTGGATATTGGTTTCAGCTTGTTGTGCTTCGCCTACCATGATTACTCGGCTGTCCATCGGGCTGTCTAGGCCAATTGAATAAAGCACGCCTTTTTCCGAACACTCAATATCAAGCGAGACCACTGATAGGTTGGGTAAGTAGTCACCTGCTCGGCATTTTGCGTTTGAGACTCGACGATGCTGATTTTTTTGCGTAGTAGACCCAGTGAACTCAATACTTCCCTTGATAAAACGTTCCATCAAGAATCGATCGGCGAGTCGAATGTCGCTTTCAAAGGTTTGGATTTCTTCGTTGCGAAAGGCTTGCGCTAAACCAAAGCTACTTCTCGACAGTGAGGTGTAACACGCGGCGAGAGGTGTTTGCTCGAACGTGGCTATTTCTAGAGGCTTAAATTGGCAATCGATCGATTCTTTCGCTGCGATTGCCTGACATGCTTCAACGTCAGATTGAGCAACAAAAAATACCGGTTTTTCATTTTGAATCGTCAGCAGAGTAGGGCCTTGAGGGGTGCTTAACCACAAGTCGATTTGTGTGCGCCCTGAAAAATCTCTTGCTTGTCTTGTGAGTACAAAGCCTTGCTGAATATCCAATGTAGTAACCTATTGAAATGGGGAATCGAATACTACCATTTAGCGACCCTCTGCGCACAACAGGCAGTAAAAATACTAACTAAATTCTAGTTAGTAGAGGCGAATAACGGGACTCTATAAGCAAATAAGTGAAATTGTCACGAATGGTTATTCAATGGTATTGAAAATATCTCTATCTTATGTAATTTTATTGGGTGTTGTTTTAACTGGTTGATTTTTAGAAAAAGCTTGTTGTTTTAGTTAGCTTATTTGTTAATAAGTACTTGCTAAAGTTCGTGTTTCAGCACATATTCAACAGAGCTTTTTTTTAGTAATTAAGTTAAGATGTAATCAATGCTGCGATCCACTGTTCCTTTGTTCAATTGTTTCAAACAGATGAAACGACACAGTGGTTGCAGAGCCAATTAATAGTGTGGAGATACAAGTTTGATAAATGTTTTCCTTGTAGATGATCACGAGCTGGTTCGCACAGGGATACGACGTATTATTGAAGACGTCCGTGGAATGAACGTAGCAGGGGAAGCTGAAAGCGGTGAAGATGCTGCAAAATGGTGTCGTACTAACAATACTGACGTTATTTTGATGGATATGAATATGCCTGGTATTGGTGGCTTAGAAGCAACCAAGAAGATCTTGCGTTTCAACCCTGATGTTAAAATCATCGTTTTAACTGTTCATACGGAAAATCCGTTTCCAACTAAAGTGATGCAAGCTGGAGCTGCTGGTTACCTTACTAAAGGGGCAGGTCCGGATGAAATGGTAAATGCAATTCGAGTGGTTAATAGTGGCCAACGATACATTTCACCAGAAATTGCGCAGCAGATGGCTTTGAGCCAATTCTCGCCTGCGTCTGAAAATCCATTCGCAGACTTATCTGAACGTGAACTTCAAATCATGATGATGATTACTAAAGGTCAGAAAGTGACGGATATTTCAGAACAACTCAATCTAAGTCCTAAAACAGTCAACAGTTACCGCTACCGCTTGTTCAGTAAGCTGGATATCAGTGGCGATGTAGAGCTGACGCATTTAGCGATTAGACATGGAATGTTAGACACTGAGACCCTTTAACACTGAGATCGTATAGTGACCAACTTGTTTGACTCAGTCTCATTCCTCAAGACAGTAACAGAGCAGCCCGGCGTTTATCGAATGTATAACGCCGAGGCTGCCGTTATTTACGTCGGTAAAGCTAAGAACCTCAAAAAACGCCTTTCCAGTTATTTCCGTAAAAAAGTCGACAGTGAAAAAACACGCGCTCTAGTTAGTAATATTGACAAGATCGATGTCACTGTAACGCACACGGAAACAGAAGCGCTCATTCTTGAGCACAACTACATCAAGCAGTACTTGCCTAAATACAACGTACTTTTGCGTGATGATAAGTCGTACCCTTATATTTTTATTAGCGGTCACAAGCATCCTCGTTTGTCGATGCACCGTGGTGCTAAGAAGAAAAAGGGCGAATACTTTGGTCCTTACCCTGATTCCGGCGCTGTGCGTGAGACGCTACACCTAATCCAAAAGATTTTCCCTGCCCGCCAGTGTGAAGATACGGTTTATGCCAATAGAACGCGCCCGTGTTTGATGTATCAGATTGGTCGTTGTGCCGCGCCTTGTGTCAGCTCAATCATCTCTGATGAAGAGTACAGTGAACTTATCGACTACGTTCGTCTATTTCTGCAAGGGAAAGATAAGTTGGTGCTAGAGACGCTCATCGAGAAGATGGACACAGCAAGCCGTGAGCTTCGCTTTGAGCAAGCTGCCGCTTTCCGTGACCAAATCCAAGCGATTCGACGCGTGCAAGAACAACAGTATGTATCTGACGACTCCATGGAAGATATGGATGTGTTGGGCTTTGCTCAAGAGAATGGCGTAGCGTGTATTCATATCTTGATGATTCGCCAAGGCAAGGTTTTAGGCAGCAGAAGTCATTTCCCTAAAATTCCAAACAATACGGTGCGAGAAGAGGTCTTTTCGAGCTTTTTAAGCCAATACTATCTTGCGCATAATGAAGCAAGAACCATCCCAACTCGTTTGATTCTCAATGCCGATTTGATGGAAGATGTCACACCTATTCAAGAAGCCTTGTGTGAAGTGGCGGGTCGTAAGATTCACTTCAATACCAACCCTTCTGGTACCCGAGGTCGTTACCTTAAATTGTCGAATACCAATGCATTGACGGCTATTACCACCAAGATTAATCACAAGATGACGATTAATCAGCGCTTCAAAGAGCTTCAAGAAGTGTTGTCGATGGATGCTATCAAGCGCATGGAATGTTTCGATATCAGTCATACCATGGGTGAAAGCACGATTGCGTCCTGTGTGGTATTCAATCAAGAAGGTCCGGTGAAACCGGAGTACCGTCGTTACAACATCACCGGCATTACAGGTGGTGATGATTACGCTGCGATGGCTCAGGCGCTTGAGAGACGTTATTCGAAGCAACTCGATGTCGACAAGATCCCAGACATCATCTTTATCGATGGTGGTAAAGGTCAGCTAAACCGTGCTCATGAGATCATTTCTAAATATTGGGGAGATTGGCCGTTTCGACCAAGAATGATGGGTATTGCTAAAGGGGTAACACGTAAACCGGGTTTAGAAACTTTGGTAACCCTTGAAGGTGAAGAGTTTAATTTACCTAGCGATGCGCCAGCACTGCACCTTATCCAACACATTCGTGATGAAAGCCATAATCATGCGATTGCAGGGCACAGGGCGAAACGTGGTAAAACGCGCAGAACCAGTGCTTTGGAAGGAATTGAAGGGGTAGGGCCTAAACGTCGTCAAGCTTTGCTGAAATATATGGGTGGCTTACAAGAACTTAAGCGTGCAACTGTCGAAGAAATAGCCAAAGTGCCGGGCATTAGTCATTCTTTGGCAGAAAACATTTATCAAGCATTGAAACAATAGTAAAAATCCCGCACCATTAAAGCGCAATTAATAAGAGCCCAATAATATGCGTTTGAATATACCTAACATTTTGTCCTTACTGAGACTATTTTTGATCCCAGTATTCGTTGTCGTTTTCTATCTACCTTATCAATGGGCTCCTTTCGCTGCTGCGATGGTGTTTTGGGTAGCAGGTTTCACTGACTGGCTAGATGGCATGCTAGCTCGTAAGTTAGGGCAAACGTCTCGCTTCGGTGCCTTCATTGACCCTGTGGCTGACAAAGTGTTGGTCGCTACGGCTCTTATCCTGATTACTGAGCATTACCACTCGATTTGGATAACTATCCCAGCGGTGACTATGATTGCTCGTGAGATCATAATTTCAGCGCTTCGTGAATGGATGGCTGAAATCGGTAAACGTGCAAGTGTTGCGGTATCTTGGGTTGGTAAAGTAAAAACGGTTTCTCAGATGTTCGCCCTTTGGGTACTTATCTGGCGTTATGACGATTGGATGGTATGGGTCGGATACATTGCGCTCTATGTCGCAACCGTACTTACTTACTGGTCAATGGCACAATACTTGATGGCCGCCAAAGACGATTTGTTAGACGAAAAACATCATTGATGAAGAAGCGAGCTGAGGCTCGCTTTTTTGATCTTTAACCTAAGGTTAAGTTATCAATAGTGGATATCTAATGTGATATAGATCTCCTTTGAATAACCCGCTCACAGTGTGTTTTGAACATAAAGTCAGCTATTTGGCCTGTTTCGTATGAAATCTATTCAAACGAATTAAAAATACAAAAATAATATTGACTCAATCGTCTGAATCCGTAGAATGCATCCCGTACCCAAGAGGATGGCAATGAGCGATTCGATTGGAGTTACTAAGGCGCCTTGGCAGAGTGGCTATGCAGCGGATTGCAAATCCGTGGACCTCGGTTCGACTCCGGGAGGCGCCTCCATTCTCTCTTTTTTCTAGAAAGAATTTGAATGAAAATGCGATACTAGCTCAGTTGGTAGAGCGCAACCTTGCCAAGGTTGAGGTCATCGGTTCGAACCCGATGTATCGCTCCAAATTTTGTAATGTTGATTGGCGTCAGCATTAAGATGGTGTTTTACTTTTCAGTAATCGGCATCGCAATAAAGAATTGCGTGCCCTGGTGGTGGAATTGGTAGACACAAGGGATTTAAAATCCCTCGGCGTTCGCGCTGTGCCGGTTCAAGTCCGGCCCGGGGCACCATCTATTAAAGTCTTTATCTCGATAAAGCAAATGCGATACTAGCTCAGTTGGTAGAGCGCAACCTTGCCAAGGTTGAGGTCATCGGTTCGAACCCGATGTATCGCTCCAAATTAAAAAGCCCGAACAGAAATGTTCGGGCTTTTTGGGTTCTGACGTGTAGCTTTTACGTGTCAGTACTCTTCTTGTTTGAACCCGCACTCAAAATTTATTTCTATTTTTGCCTTAAAGTTTCGCAATCAAGTTCGTTTTTAAAAGCGAGATTCCCTATGAACTCGCTCCTCGTGCTAGGGAATGACGTAGACGCGGACAGATGATTAACTTTCGATCCCTTTATCTGTGTAGTGAACTCTGTTGGTTTCAGCGTGAGATTCCCTATGAACTCGTTCCTCGTGCTAGGGAATGACGTAGACGCGGACAGATGATTAACTTTCGATTCCTATATTGTGTGGTGAGCTTCGTTGGTTTCAATGTGAGATTCCCTATGAACTCGTTCCTCGTACTAGGGAATGACGGTATGACCTCAAAGTCTCTCTAGTAACGTTTATAACCCCACGTCATCCTCCTCGGGCGTGAGGAACGAGCGAACCGGGGATCTCTTTCCCAAACGATAGTGTTGACGATATTTGCAGCAATTCCTTAGCCACCGCTGCTATTTATCAAGCTATTATTAAAAACTATTGGTCGTTCATTTCACTTTATGTTACTTTCCCGCGCAATCTCGGAATGAACAATGTTCAAGAAGAGCAACGATTGCTTCTGGGGGATACGCGTAGTGACCATTCTTGCTGATTGGGACATTACGTAGGGTAGGTATTGGCTAGTCCTTTAGCTGATAGACGGGATACTTATGGCGCAGTTCGCCATGTTAATGGGAAACCCAACATTGAACACACTAATTACAACATTGCTAATCAGCTCTGCATTTCCAAAGGGACCAGCTCCTCATAGCTGCCCGATCCTGCAAAAATGTCCAATTCTTCAAAACAGTAGCATTACTGAACCTTGAGCTCACGCTAACAATTTATCGCTGTCTTAAGACGGCTTAATTTCGTATTCGTCATTTGACTTATGCGAGCGTACAGCTATATCTCATTTCTAGACAATACGTGTACTTCACTATGAACTCTCTCCAAATTTAACGAGAGTTGGTGGGTAATTGCGTCTGATGGAGGTGAGTATGAACACATTCAAGGGGACTTTTATGACTACCGCCTTTGAAGTCGATATCAATACTATCGCAAATTCATTTTCAACTATGGTTCCTATCTTAGAGGGAACGTACGACCTAACACCTGACGCTATTTTGCTAGAGCAAGAACAGCATGAGTCGGATGTTCGCTCTTACCCAAGACGCCTGCCTATTGCTATTAAACGAGCATGTGGCGCTTTAGTTGAAGATACTCGTGGCCAACTCTTTCTCGATTGCTTAGCCGGTGCAGGTACACTTTCTCTGGGTTACAACCACCCTGAGATTAACCAAGCACTTAAAGACCAACTCGATTCTGGTTTGCCATACCAAACACTTGATATCACGACTCAAGCAAAAGAGACGTTTATCAAGCGAGTTAAAGCTTTTCTTCCTCAAGACTTTTCAAATAACTCGGTTCTTCAATTCTGTGGCCCATCTGGCGCTGACGCTGTGGAAGCGGCGATCAAGCTCGCCAAGCAAACCACAGGTCGCAACACCATGTTTGCTTTCCGTGGTGCTTACCATGGTATGACGAACGGCACCATGGGTATGATGGGTAACCTCGGCACTAAAGAGCGTCGTAGCGGCTTGATGTCTGATGTGCACTTCATGCCTTTCCCATACAACCTACGCTGCCCGTTTGGTATTGGTGGTGAAGCGGGTGCTAACGCGAGCATTCGTTACATCGAACGTATGTTGAATGATGACGAGTCTGGCATCATGAAACCGGCGGCGATGATCGTTGAGCCTGTGCAAGGTGAGGGCGGTGTGATTCCTGCTCCAGCATCTTGGTTACAAGGCCTACGTCGCATCTGTGATGAGCACGGCATCCTACTGATTTTTGATGAGATTCAGTGTGGTGTGGGCAAAACTGGCCATCGATTTGCGTTTGAAGAGTCTGGTGTTAATCCAGATATCTTATGTTTATCTAAAGCGATTGGTGGCGGACTGCCTATGTCGCTGCTTGTGTTCGATAAGAGCATTGATACATGGAAAGCGGGTGAGCACACCGGTACATTCCGTGGTAACCAATTAGCAATGGTCTCTGGCGCTAAGGCGTTGGAGATCATCGAACGAGATGGCTTAGTTGAGCACGCGAACATCGCAGGCCAATATTTACGTCACGGGCTTGAGAAGATTCAATCACGCGTTAGCTGTATTGCTGAAGTTCGTGGTAAAGGCCTGATGCTCGGTGCTGAGATCAAACAACCAAATGGTGAGCTTAACAAGTTTGGCGAACCACAATCAGACGGCGAACTAACCCTAGCGATTCAACGAGCAGCGTTAGAGCGTGGCTTGATGGTTGAAAAGGGTGGTCGTGATGGCTCGGTAATTCGTTTCCTTCCGCCAATGATTATCTCTTTTGAGCAGATTGACTTTGCACTCCGCGTAATGGAAGAAGCGATCATCGCAGCTGGTGGTGGCTTACAACAAGACCCAACTTCAAGCGAACAAGCAAACCAAGAATGGAACAAGCATTTCATCCATACAGGTTTAGGCGGTAGCGACGAATTTGCTAACGTGATGAACCAAACCACTCAAGCGATGAAAGCGGTTTTTGAACAGGTTGAAACCCCTTATTCGGGTTTAGATCCAAAAGTGCTAGAAGCAGCTATCAATGCTGTCGACCTTGATAACAATCAACACGCTTTGGTTGATGTTGTAGATAGTACTGCAGACCTTGTCGCTGCAAACTCCATCTTCGTGCAACACCCAGATTGCATTGCACACCTTCACACTCCTCCTCTTATGGCTTCGGTAGCAGCGGAATCGATTATCGCGGCGTTGAATCAATCAATGGATTCATGGGACCAAGCATCGGCTGCGACTTATGTTGAGCAGCGCGTTGTGGATTGGATGTGTGACAAATACCAACTTGGCGCACAAGCTGACGGTGTTTTCACTAGCGGAGGCACGCAAAGTAACCTAATGGGTTTATTGCTTGCGAGAGACTGGGTTGCGGATAAGCACAATGGTCATTCTATCCAAAAGCTTGGCTTACCAGAATACGCGAGCAAACTGCGTATCTTATGTTCAAAGAAATCTCACTTCACGGTTCAAAAGTCAGCCTCTCTACTAGGGCTAGGCGAAGCGGCAGTGTGCTGTGTTGATACCAATGCAAACGGCACTATCAAGCCTGACTTGCTAGACGCAGAAGTGAAAGCACTGAAAGCACAAGGTCTGATTCCTTTTGCTGTGATTGGTACTGCGGGCACAACCGATCATGGTGCTATCGATGACCTTGATGCGATTGCAGAAATCGCAAGTCAGCAAGATCTTTGGTTCCATGTCGACAGTGCATACGGTGGCGCACTTATTTTAAGTAGCCATAAAGCTCGTCTACAAGGCATCGAAAAAGCAGACTCAGTGAGCGTCGATTTCCACAAATTGTTCTATCAAACAATCAGCTGTGGTGCGGTGTTGCTCAAAGACAAAGCGAACTTTAAGTACTTACTGCATCACGCAGATTACTTGAATCGTGAGCACGATGAGCTACCTAATCTGGTCGATAAGTCTATTGCGACCACCAAGCGCTTTGATGCACTGAAAGTCTTCATGACCATGCAAAGTGTCGGTCCAAAGCAGTTGGGCGATATGTACGACCATCTTCTTGAGCAGACGCTTCAAGTTGCCGATTTGATTCAGAAGCATGACGATTTTGAGCTACTTGCTGAGCCGTCACTTTCGACTGTGCTGTTCCGCTCGGTGCCTAGCAACGAGCAATCGGCAAACGGCGTTCTTGATTTAGACAAACTGAATCAGACGTTAAGGCTGGAGGCGCTGACTCGTGGCATTGCTGTTCTTGGCGAAACGGTCGTTGATGGTAAAAGCGCGTTGAAATTTACTATCTTGAATCCGTGCTTAAAGACATCAGATTTCAAATCTCTAATTAACAAAATTCAAACTCTAGCCACTGAGCTAGCAGAACAACAAGGGTAATTAATACTATGGCTATTCTACAAATTGGTGCAGGCGGCGTTGGTTGGGTTGTTGCACATAAAGCAGCACAAAATAACGAAGTACTGGGTGATATCACAATCGCTTCTCGCACAATCGCGAAGTGTGAAAAAATCATCGAATCGATTAAAGGTAAAAACAACCTTAAAGATTCAACTAAGAAACTAGAAGCACGTTCAGTAGACGCTGATGATGTTGATGCGCTTGTTGCTTTGATTAAAGAAGTTCAGCCGGATCTAGTGATCAACGCTGGTCCTCCTTGGGTAAACATGGCGATCATGGAAGCGTGTTACCAAACTAAAGTCTCTTACCTAGATACATCGGTTGCGGTTGACCTATGTTCTGAAGGTCAACAAGTACCACAAGCTTACGACTGGCAGTGGGGCTACCGTGAGAAGTTCGCTGAAGCAGGCATCACAGGTATTCTTGGTGCTGGTTTCGATCCTGGTGTGGTATCAATCTTTGCTGCATACGCGGTTAAGCACTTGTTCGATGAGATTGACTCAATTGATGTAATGGATGTGAATGCTGGTGACCACGGCAAGAAGTTTGCGACAAACTTTGACCCAGAAACCAACATGCTTGAGATCCAAGGCGATTCTTTCTACTGGGAAAATGAAGAGTGGAAACAAGTACCTTGTCACTCTCGTATGCTTGAGTTTGAATTCCCGAACTGTGGTTCTCACAAAGTTTACTCAATGGCGCATGATGAAGTTCGTTCAATGAAAGAGTTCATCCCAGCTAAGCGTATCGAATTTTGGATGGGCTTTGGTGATGCATACTTGAACTACTTCAACTGCATGCGTGATATCGGTCTTCTTAGCCCAGATCCGCTAACACTGCACGATGGTACTGTGGTTCAGCCTCTGCATGTTCTTAAAGCACTACTACCGGATCCAACATCTCTAGCTCCGGGTTACACTGGTTTAACGTGTATCGGTACTTGGGTTCAAGGTAAGAAAGATGGTAAAGAGCGTAGCGTATTCATCTACAATAACGCAGACCACGAAGTGGCTTACGAAGACGTAGAGCACCAAGCGATCTCTTACACAACTGGTGTTCCAGCGATTACCGCTGCACTTCAGTTCTTCCGTGGCGAATGGGCTGATAAAGGCGTGTTCAACATGGAACAGCTAAATCCAGATCCGTTCCTAGCAACTATGCCGGAAATTGGTCTAGATTGGCATGTTCAAGAGCTTGAAGCAGGCCAAGGTCTTCCAGTGATTCATGAGCTGAAAAAATAAGAACTGATTTCTTGTTTTGATTGCTAATTAAAGGGGACATGGATTGTTCCCTTTTCGATGATGATAGCCTTGAAGCTTTGGTATCATTTATTTTGATTTTGTAACTCACTGCGCTCGGACAGGACAAAATCAAAATAAATCACACCAAAATTGTTAATTTACCTTTCCATCTATAGATGCTGCTTGAGTGTTTACAAAAATGACGTTTAAGAAAGAAGAACTAAAAACCCCATATTTCATGATCAACGAAGACAAGTTGATTGCGAACTTAGAAAAAGCCAAGCAACTGAAAGAGATTTCAGGTGTGAAATTGGTACTTGCGCTTAAGTGCTTCTCGACTTGGGGCGTGTTTGACATCATCAAACCGTACCTAGACGGTACTACTAGTTCTGGCCCTTATGAAGTGAAATTAGGTCACGAAACTTTTGGCGGTGAAACTCATGCTTACAGTGTGGGCTACAGTGAAGATGACGTGAGAGAAGTTGCGGATATTTGCGACAAGATGATCTTCAACTCGCAAAGCCAATTCGAAGCTTACCGTCATATTGTTGAAGGTAAAGCCTCGCTGGGTTTACGTCTAAATCCGGGCGTAAGCTACGCAGGACAAGACTTAGCAAACCCTGCACGTCAATTCTCGCGTTTGGGCGTGCAAGCTGACCACATCAAACCAGAAATTTTCGATGAGATTAATGGTGTGATGTTCCACATGAACTGTGAGAACAAAGACGTCGATGCGTTTATCGGCCTGCTTGATTCAATCTCAGAACAGTTTGGTGAGCACTTAGATAAGTTGGACTGGGTGAGCATGGGCGGAGGTGTGTTCTTCACATGGCCTGGCTATGACATCGAAAAACTCGGTCTTGCGCTGAAAGCCTTCTCTGAAAAGCACGGTGTGCAGATGTATCTTGAGCCGGGTGAAGCGATCATCACTAAAACAACCGACCTAGTTGTGACAGTGGTCGATATTGTTGAGAACGTGAAGAAAACAGCGATTGTGGATTCAGCGACTGAGGCGCACCGCCTTGACACGCTTATCTACAATGAGCCCGCATCAGTATTGGAAGCATCAGAAACAGGCAGCCATGACTACGTGATTGGTTCGTGTTCATGTCTTGCGGGCGATCAGTTCTGCGAAGCGAGCTTTGATGAGCCACTTAAGATTGGTCAAAAGCTGCATCTGTTAGACAGCGCGGGTTACACAATGGTGAAATTGAACTGGTTCAATGGCCTTAAAATGCCTTCAATCTACTGTGAACGTAGCAGTGGTGAAGTTCAGAAGCTAAATGAATTCGGCTATGAAGACTTCAAACGCTCATTATCACAATGGTCAGTTAAGTAACTGAATCACAAGTTCAGAGCAATACAAAGAGCAGCTAATGAGCTGCTCTTTTTTGTTCTTTAATTTTGTTTATTTAGCTTTCAATCATCACACGAGTATCTTCACTGAGCGTTTCGAGTTCATTAACTACGTCGTCGATCTGTACTTCGATTGGCAGCTTAACGGCGATTTTTGATGTGAATAGACTTGAGCTAACACCGCCGCCACCAGCGATAAAGACGCGGTGACAATCCATATCGAGAATACTGATTCCTTGTCTATCCAATACATGAGTCACTTCGTTGACGATACCTGCTCGGTCGTTAGAGTCGAGTCTTAAATGATGGACCGTGTCTTGAACATTGTGCGTATGATCGGAATCGACAAACTGCACGATGAGATCTGGATTGGCGCTGAACGCTTCTTTTACAATCGATTCGTTGATGGCTGGAAGTTGAACCTTTAGTACGCCTGCGACTTGGTCTTCAATAAAGTTCACTTTACTGATGAGCCATTTGCCGTCGTTTTCGTGAGTAACCGCAGCAAGCTGTTTGATTGTTGCTGGTGATGCTTTTCCGATAAAGTTTACGATAAATGTACTGTTCATATCAGCCCCCAAGGTTTCAATTATTCTTTGCTAATTAAATGTTTGATATCACGCGATAAAGTTCTTTAATTTCAGTGTAGAAGGTTACATCGAACAATGTTTGACCTAGGTCAATTTTTGAAACTAAGCTTCGATGCAAAAAAAGAGAATGAAGAGTAGGGCACAAAAAAAGCGGCTAGAGAGCCGCTTTTTAGAAGAGTTGTCACTGTGATTGATGATTCAGCAACTTATATTCAATAACTTATATTGAGTAGTACTAGAGACGAATTAGAACGTTACTTTGAAGTTCATACCAACAAACTGAGAGTCGTATGGTGCGCCAGCATCGTAAGCAAAACGTGCAGCGTCTTGGTTATCCCACCAAGGGTTAGTATTCAGGTTAACTTCTGCATCACCGCCCCATGCGTCACTTACCCAGTAGTGAATGTGTCCAACAGGGTTAAGGAAGAATAGCGACACATCACCCATGGTTTGAGAGCCCATCACTTCGCCACCTGAAGCAATGATATCCTGCTCTGCTTCTAGCATCATTTCACCGACAACCGCACCGAAGAAAGGTGTGATGAAGAGATCTTGCCATGAAGGTACTTCTGCAAACGCTTCTACGCCGTATTCCCAGAAGAACGTCGACATAGTCCAAGAGTATAAGAATGACTCAAACTCGTCGTAACCTGCGTGTCGAGCTGCGGTGTAGTAAACACCACCGAAATATGGGTGCATTACGTAGTTTAGGAAGTGTTCGTCACGGTCCCATGTTGGACCAGCAGAAACGTTATCTTTCCACTTTTTACCTAATGAGCTGATATCACGTTGGTCATCATCCCACTTAGTAATACTTTCAGGGAGCAGAGTCATTAGACCCACTGTCGCGACACTCAAGCCAAGAATGGTGTAGGTTTGACCCATTAGGTAATCCCAATCTTTCTCCTGACTCACCAACATGTGTTTTGGTTGTTGGATTGAGAAGTCGTACTCATCACTCGACTCGCTCAGTGCGTAATTGGTACTAGGCTTGTAGGTGTACAAGTTGTCATTAAAACAGTAATCTTGAGCACATTCATCCGAGTAAGAAAGGTTGATTGGCTGGTCGAAGTCGTATTGGCTTGCGACCGAGTTAACTGACATTAGCATTGAAAATGCGGCAGTAACCTTTGCTAGTAACGGTGATTTGGCCACAAGGGTCTCCATGAGAAAGTTTGGAATTGATCAGGGTCACAATTATCTATTAAATGCCTGATTTAGGGAACTAATAATTTATAGCTTTTCCTAAGAAAACCTTAGGTTTAACATTATTAATATTAGTGAAAAGGCGAATTGCTCCAAATTCAACCATAGACCAGTTTGTAAATAATGCCGTGTCTTTTTATGACAACAAGGGATAGAAATATGACGAAAATCGCAATGTTAAGCACAGGTGAAGAAGTTCTTCATGGAGACATTGTAGATACAAACGCAGCTTGGATGTCTGCTGAGTTTTATCAGCATGGTTTTGCGCTTGCTAAGCGCTCAACTGTGGGTGATCAAATGAATGCTCTTGTTGAAGAACTGCTGATGCTGAGCTTTAACTATGATGTGGTTATCGTTAATGGTGGTTTAGGCCCGACAACCGATGATATGAGTGCTGCCGCCGCTGCAGCTGCTTCCGAGCAGAAACTCGTCATGTTCCCTGAATGGCTTGCTCGTATGGAAGAGATGTTCTCTGGACGTGGCATGCCAATGCCAGACAGCAACCTTAAACAAGCTTTGTTACCTGCGAGTTCAGAGATTGTCGATAACCCTGTGGGGACGGCTTGTGGCTTCAAACTGAAAATTAACGATGCGACTTTCTATTTCACGCCGGGTGTACCAAGTGAATTCAAGCGCATGGTGACGTTTGAGATTCTTCCTGACTTGTCGTGTACCTACCCTCAAGTGGTTGCCTCTGAATGCAGTCGACTGTTTACGTTTGGTTTGTCTGAGTCCGGTATCTCTGATGTTTTGGATCAACTAAAGCTGCCAGAAGGTTATGAACTTGGTTATCGCTCTTATCTGCCGTTCATTGAGGTCAAACTGTTTGGTCCTAAGGCAGACTTAGAAACTCGCGTTAAGCTTCTGCAGATGGTTTACAAGCTGCTAGAGAGTAATGTCGTTAGTGTTGATGAGCCGATGATTGACCATATTGGACACATCATGGCGGAAAAAAAGAAGACGTTATCTGTGTCTGAAGTGTCGACCAAAGGTTCACTGTCAGCGTGGCTGCAATTGAATGAGCAGATAGAAGATTGCTTCGGACACTCATGGGTGATGGCTGAGCCAAAAGAGAGCGAACTTGAAAAGAGCGATCCATTAGCCGCGACCTTTGCGCTGGCTGGAGCAACAAGAGATAAGTGCGGAACTGAATTGGCTTTGGTGACTGGTAAGCTGGAAGGCAACACATTCAGCGTTGCATTGTCGACTGAAGCAGGCGAGTGGGGGCAGGTACTTGAGTTTTATCGTCAGTACTCGCGTGAAGACCAACGCAACGTGATTAAGACCGTTGCCGCCGATATGCTGAGAAGGCATTTAGATAACAAACCGATGTTTGGTACTTATTCTTCGGTTAAGCGATTAAAAGACATGTTTATTCCAGCGGCTATCATTAAGTAGCTATGTAAGCTAACGATGTAAGCGAACTCGCTAAGTCTGTATTAAAAACGCTAGAAAAAACGAAATAAAAAGGCCCAACATCTAAATAGGTGTTGGGCCTTTTGTTTATCTAGCCTTCTAGATAACCAAACAAGCAGCGATGTTTACACGCAACTCATGTCTGTAAGAACTCGATTACAAACCGCTTGTCATATGTAGGCTGTAGAACAAACCACGGCCGATTAACTCTGAAGCCAAGAACAATACTAGTGCTAAGCCAAGGTTAACTGGGTTCACTTTTGCTTTGTTCAGCATAGGTAGAATCCAAATCAACAAGCTTGCCATTAGCAGTGCCACTTGAAGAATCACATAGCTACCTAAACCATCGACTAACTCAGACGCTTTTGCCGCTGAAGTTTGGATGTCTCCGATTAGGTTCAGTTTTCCTACTGTCACAAGCAAGCTGATAGCAACAGCGATAACAGCCAACATGGTGATGTTACGGTCAACCGTAAAGCGGCTGTCGTTTGCGAATACAATCACGAACTGAGATAACAGCAAGCCACCCACAACCATCGTCATGATGAAGCTCAGTGGTGTGTAGATGTTGTCCCACGTCGGTACTGTGTTGATCATGTATACGTTGATCATCGCGTACATGAAGATAACACCCAGTACCATCGCGCTAACCATCAGTGCTTTCTGGATAGCAACGCCACCTTTCTTGACTACCGACAGTAACCATTGCAGGCCACCGACAGCGAAGAATGCCGCACCGAAGAACACTTCGTTAGACAACCAAGCCGAACCTAGCTGATTAAAAGCGTTAAACGCGCGCAGTGGAGAGCCAAGGTGCGTTGTCGAGAACATGAAGCCAAGACCCATCAGTACCCATAGGATAAACATTGGAACCTTGTAGCTGTTCAGCTTCTCTTCGTCATGACCAAGTACCAGTGCACGTGCGCCAATCAGTAAGTAACCACCAACCGCAGTTTGCGCCAGCACCGTAAAGAAGATTAAAGACCACTCATGAAAAATCATCTTACACCTCCTTCGGGTTTGCTAGGTGACCGCTGGTATCGCCAGTCGGCTTCGCGTTTTTGTTCAGCTTAATCACGATGTTTGGTAGCGTTTCTGTTGAAGATGGCAGTGGAGCCACATCCGCACCAGAGCCGTACTTCTCGCGAAGTGTATTGATTTCACCAAACTCCAATGCACGAAGTGGGCAAGACTCAACACAGATAGGCTGTTTGCCTTCAGAAACACGTTGGTAACAACCATCGCATTTCGTCATATGACCTTTCTTAGCATTGTATTGTGGTGCGCCGTAAGGACACGCATTGCTACAGTGCTGACAACCAATACATACGCTCTCATCAACCACAACCAAACCGTCTTCATCACGTTTGTGCATTGCGCCCGAAGGACACACTTTCACACACGCTGGGTTAGTACAGTGGTTACAAGCGATAGATAGGTAGTAAGAAAAGACATCTTTCTGAACCCAGGTATCACCATCTTGAGTGAAGCCACCACCGGCATATTCGTATACGCGACGGTAGTTCGTTTTGATGTCTAGATCGTTATAATCTTTACAAGCAAGCTGACAGGTTTTACAACCCGTGCATTTACTTGAATCAATGTAAAAGCCGTATTGTTTCATTCCAACCTACCTTATGCTTTCTTTAGCGCTTTGATTTGAACTAGGTTTGTATGCTGAGGGTTACCCTTAGCAAGTGGGCTCGGGCGCTGAGTCGTCAGCACGTTGATAGAGCCTGCATGGTCGATCTTCTGACCATCTGGTGCGTACCATGCACCTTCGCCTAGTGCGACAACTCGAGGAAGAATCCTAGGTGTCACTTTCGCTGGAATATGTACTTCGCCACGGTCGTTGAAAATACTCACCATGTCGCCGCTATCAATACCACGTTCTTTTGCATCGATTGGGTTGATCCACAACTCTTGCGGTGCTGCTGCTTTGATTTCTGCAACGTTGCCGTAAGTCGAGTGAGTACGAGCCTTGTAGTGGAAACCGGTTAGCTGAAGTGGGTACTTCTCTGCTAGTGGGTCGTTATGACCTTCGAAAGAGTCCGCGTAAATCGGAAGTGGGTGAATCACTTCGTCTTCTTTCAGCTTCCAAGTCTTCGCGATATCAGCCAGTTGCTCTGAGTAGATCTCGATCTTGCCACTTGGTGTGGTCAGTGGGTTCGCTTCAGGATCTTTACGGAAATCTTCATAAGCGATGTAGTGGTGGTCGTAGCTACGTTTGTAGATACCCAGCTCTTTCATCTCTTCGAAGGTTGGCAGTGTTGGATCGTTCTTACGAGTTTCTGCGTAAAGGTGCTCAATCCATTGCTCTTGAGTACGGCCTTCGGTGAACTCTTTTTCTACGCCCATTCGTTTCGCAAGCTGAGTACACATCTCGTAGATAGATTTTGCTTCAAACTGAGGCTCAATCGCTTTCTGCGCGTAGATGAAGTAAGGCATGTTCGCCGCTTTACCGTCCATACACCAGTCGTCTTGCTCAGACGTTGTTAAGTCTGGCAGGATGATATCGGCGTACTTCGCTGAAGACGTCATATGGTTATCAACCACGACAATCATTTCACACGCACTTTCATCTTGAAGAATCGCGTGAGTCTTGTTGATGTCTGAGTGTTGGTTAATGATGCAGTTACCTGCGTAGTTCCAGATCATCTTGATTGGGTTCTTAAGGCGCTCTGCACCGCGAACACCATCAGTGATGTCGGTCATTTCATGGTGACGGTAAATCGCGTCTGTCCACATGAACATTGAAATAGACGTTTCAACTGGGTTTGGCACAGTAGGGAAGCGGACAAATGGAATGTTGATGTCGCTTTCACGAGCGCCTGTTGAACCGCCTGATACGCCCACAGAGCCAGTGAGCAGTGACAGCATCGCGATTGCACGACACGCTAGTTCACCGTTCGCAGTGCGTTGTAAGCCCCAACCTTGGTGAATCGCACATGGTTTCGCTGTGCCCATTTCACGGCCAAGCTTAACGATGGTGTCAACTGGAATACCCGTGATCTTAGAAGCCCATTCTGGTGTCTTCTCTACGCCATCTTCACCTAAACCTAGGATGTAAGATTTGTAGTCGCTGTTTTTAGGCGCTGATGCAGGAAGGGTCTTCTCATCGTAACCGACACAGTATTTGTCTAGGAACGGTTGGTCGACAAGGTCTTCAGTGATCATCACGTGTGCAAGACCCGCTACCAATGCCGCATCTGTAGAAGGACGAATTGGGATCCATTGATCTTCACGGCCACCGGCAGTATCGGTGTAGCGAGGGTCGATGATGATCGTTCTTGCGTTTGATTTGTTTTTGCTTTCAACGTAGTGGTGGATCTGGCCGCCACCAGACATACGTGTCTCAGCAGGGTTGTTACCAAACTGAATGTTAAGTTTAGTGTTCTCTAAATCAGAGAAAGAGTTGTTGTTTGCCCAACCGCCGTAGGTGTAGCTCAAGCCTTTCGTGATTTGCGCTGTTGAGTAGTCACCGTAATGGTTTAAGTAACCACCACTTAGGTTCATTAGACGAGCAATCAGCGTTTGAGCTGGTGGCCAAGATTTAGTAACCGTGCCGCCCAGCGTACCTGTACCGTAGTTTAGGTAGATAGTGTCGTTACCGTAGTCTTTGATAAGGCGTTGCATGGTGCCAGCGACTTCATCATAAGCCTCTTCCCAGCTAATACGCTTAAACTTACCTTCACCACGTTTACCCACACGTTTCATTGGGTACTTTAGGCGATCTGGGTTATAAACACGGCGGCGCATCGAGCGACCACGTAGACACGCACGAACTTGGTGATGACCGTATTCGTCAGTGCCTGTGTTGTCTGTTTCTACGTATTTGATTTCACCGTTTTGTACATGCATACGCAGTGGGCAGCGAGAGCCACAGTTTACTGTACATGCACTCCATACGATTTTCTCATCCACATTTTCAGCAACTGCAGCCGCTACTGGTTTGGATTTGAAAGGTAATGCAATACCGCCCGCAAGTGCAGCTGCACTACCTACTGCAGAGGAAGCTTTCATGAAGCCTCTTCGAGTAAGATTCATTACCCCAGATTCTTTCTTATTCGTCATTCTAAGATGCCTTTTGCTATTGATAGCTAGCACTTTATAGGTAGTTTGTTCTTTATGTATTTATTTCGAATTATTGATTGATTGGCATCAAATAAGTGTGGAATTTAAAGTTTATGAATTGAATGTATAAAATAGATCAAAGAATGAAATGAGTTAATTAATATAATTATCTTTAAACCTATAACGGTATAAATAATAATGATTATCGATACGCATAAATTGTTGGGTTCGCTATTTTATCAAGCGACAAGTAAAGAACAGTTAATCACCATTGTCGAAGCTTTGGTTGAGAGCGAAGTACTCTCTGAAGAATGCTTGCAGGCATTAAGAAGCGAAGACGAAGATGCGCTCGCAGCAGAGTTCAGCCGCCTGTTTGAAGGCGTTGGAGACATGCCAGCTCCGCCTTGGGGTTCTGTGTACCTAGATAAAGACCGCGTTGTGTTTGGTGCTTCTACGGTTGAGTATCGCCAGTTTTTAGAATTGAATCAGATTGAATTAGACACTGGGTTAAGAGAGCCGGAAGATCAATTTGGTTTAATGTTATTCGCTCATGCGTATTTGTTAGAAAATAATAATATTAATTCAGCTGGTGAATTGCTTGAGGGTCACTTATTAACTTGGTCTTCTGTTTATTTAGAAAAACTAAATAAAGCATCAGAGTTATCTTTTTATAAAAAGCTATCGGTTGATGTAATAGATTGGTTTAAGTACTTAATATCTGAATATAATTTAAACGTTGCTACTAAAAAGTTATATATCGACTAATGTCTGAACAAATAAATTCAAATAGACGCGGTTTCTTAACTCGACTTTCTAAACCGGTTAAAGCAGCCGCGAATTATGAAGAGATATCACAGCGCTTGCATGCAAGACCGCCAAGAGCGGTCGATGAGGTGCTGTTTGAGCGTCTTTGCGACGGTTGTGGATTGTGTGAACAATCGTGTCCAAATAGCGTTATTGAGATGCTAGAGGGCAGTGCGCTGCTGAATTTGGATTACAACAGTTGTTCTATGTGTAACAAATGCACTGAAGTGTGTCCGACCGGCGCACTTCATCCAACGGTCACGCCTTATATCGACCTCAAGCCGAGCTTTGCGGATAGCTGCAATAATTACATGAAAATGGACTGTTCAGCATGCCAAACGGCGTGTTCAGCTGGTGCAATACACATCGAAGTAGGAGAGTTGCCTACAGTGGACAAAGATAAGTGTAACGGCTGTGGAGAGTGCCGAAGCGCTTGTTATATTGGCTCTGTGACTCTTAACCTGACTCAGCAATAAACGTTTGGCTTTGTATGACACAAGCCAACAGGAAGATTTGGTTGAGTGATAGACGAGTCGCTTTAGATACCTAAAGACATAAATAGAAAAAGGTCCGCATTCCTAAAGGAAGCGGACCCTTTTTTGATTCTTATTGACGATATTCGAACAAAGTGACCTAAAGCCAGCTGGCTTATGCGCGTTTTTGCTTGTTTCTATGAATAACGTTACTCAGCGATAGCTCAGTCTTTGCTTTACAGATACAAGGCAATATCTCATTACCTTGCGTGTAAGCCATAGCAAAACCAACGTACTCGACCTCACCAGAATCCAACGTGCAGCGGCAAGCGCCACAGTGACCATCTCGGCAGTTGTATTCTGGCTCTAACCCAGCTTGTTCCATTGTTTCCAACAGAGTGTTTGAAGGGTTAGATTCAATTGAAGTCAGTTTGTTGATTTTGATTGTTGGCATTACAGCTCAAATCCTTCAAAGTCGTCAGCTTTTACTTCGTTGTCGATTTGGCCAACTAGGTAAGAACTGATTTCTGCTTCTTGTGGAGCAACTTGAACGTTATCTGAAGACAACCAAGCGTTGATCCATGGAATTGGGTTCGACGTTGCTGCTGGGTAAGCCGTACCTAGGCCAACAGCCTGCATACGGATGTTGGTAATGTACTCAACGTATTGGCAAAGAATGTCTTTGTTCAGACCAATCATAGAGCCATCTTTGAATAGGTATTCTGCCCACTCTTTCTCTTGCTCAGCCGCTTCTTTGAATAGGTCGAAACACTCTTGCTTACACTCTTCAGCGATCTGCATGAATTCAAAATCATCTTGACCATTGCGTAGCAAGTTGATCATGTGCTGTGTACCAGTAAGGTGAAGGGCTTCATCACGAGCGATTAGCTTGATGATCTTCGCGTTACCTTCCATTAGCTCACGCTCAGCGAATGCAAATGAACATGCGAAACTTACGTAGAAACGAATCGCTTCTAGTGCGTTTACAGACATTAGACATAGGTAAAGTTTCTTCTTCAGGTCGTGAAGTGAAATCTTGACGTCTTCGCCGTTGATGCTGTGGTTGCCTTCACCGTAGCGGTGGTAGTCAGCCGTTAGCTTGATTAGGTCGTCGTAGTAGAAAGCGATGTCTTTAGCACGCTTCAGAATCTCTTCATTTTCAACGATGTCGTCGAATACTACGCCTGGATCATTCACGATGTTACGGATGATGTGCGTGTAAGAGCGAGAGTGAATCGTTTCAGAGAAAGACCAAGTTTCAATCCAAGTTTCAACTTCTGGTAGAGATACCAATGGAAGTAGGGCAACGTTAGGGCTGCGGCCTTGGATTGAATCTAGAAGCGTTTGGTACTTCAAGTTAGAGATGAAGATGTGCTTTTCATGCTCAGGAAGCTTGTTGTAGTCGATACGGTCGCTAGACACGTCTACTTCTTCTGGACGCCAGAAGAAAGAAAGCTGCTTCTCGATAAGCTTTTCGAAGATTTCGAATTTTTGTTGGTCGTAACGTGCAACGTTTACCGACTGACCCAAGAACATTGGTTCTTTTAGTTGGTCATTTTTTTGCTGAGAAAAAGTACTGTAAGCCATAAATGCCTCAAATCCTTTAAAGACCCGTAATAAAACGGACCCTGTTAATGCTTTAAACCCAGAGAAGATAACTCTTCTCTGGGGTCTTAATGTTTATTGCGGTTTAGATCTTACAACCGCCGCCTTCACAATCTTCTTCCGGCACTTGAACTGCATCGCCTTGGTCGTCTTTAGCACCATCACGAGTATTATGGTAGTAAAGCGTCTTAACACCGTACTTGTACGCTGTTAGTAGGTCTTGAAGCAGCTTCTTCATTGGTACTTTACCGCTGTCGTAAACACTTGGATCATAGTTAGTGTTTGCAGAGATAGCTTGGTCAACGAATTTTTGCATGATACCCACTAGGTGTAGGTAACCGTCGTTAGAACCAATGTTCCAAAGTAGCTCGTAGTTCTCTTTAAGATTTAGGAAATCTGGAACCACTTGCTTAAGGATGCCGTCTTTCGATGCTTTCACTGATACGTAACCACGTGGTGGCTCGATACCGTTAGTCGCGTTCGAGATTTGAGACGATGTCTCAGAAGGCATAAGCGCTGTTAGCGTAGAGTTACGCAGACCGTGCTCCATGATCTCTTCACGTAGAGAATCCCAATCGTAGTGCAGTGGCTCTTCACATACTAAGTCGATATCTTTTTTGTAAGTATCGATTGGCAGTAGGCCTTTCGCGTAGTTGGTCTCGTGGAAAGATGGGCAACGGCCTTGCTCTTTCGCTAGTTCAACAGATGCTTTTAGCAAGTGGTATTGAATTGCTTCAAAAGTACGGTGAGTCAGGCCATTCGCGCTGCCATCAGAGTACTTAACACCATTCTTAGCTAGGTAGTATGCGTAGTTGATTACACCTACACCTAAAGTACGACGGTTCATTGTCGACTTGTATGCAGCTGGAAGCGGGTAGTCTTGGTAATCAAGCAGTGCATCTAGAGCACGAACAACCAGCTCAGAAAGCTCTGCTAGGTCGTCCAGTTCATTGATTGCGCCAAGGTTGAATGCTGAAAGCGTACATAGTGCAATTTCGCCTTCGTCATCTTCTACGTTAGAAAGTGGCTTAGTAGGAAGCGCGATTTCTAGACATAGGTTCGATTGACGAACAGGTGCTACTTCAGAATCAAACGGGCTGTGTGTATTACAGTGGTCAACGTTCTGAATGTAGATACGACCAGTAGAAGCACGCTCTTGCATTAGCAGAGAGAAAAGCTCAACGGCTTTAACCGTTTCACGCTTCACTGAAGGATCGTTTTCGTACTTAACGTATAGCTCTTCAAAACGGTCTTGGTTTTCGAAGAACGCATCGTAAAGGCCAGGTACGTCTGAAGGTGAGAACAGGCTGATGTTGCCACCCTGAACTAGGCGAGAGTACATAAGCTTGTTCAGCTGTACGCCGTAATCCATGTGACGAACTCGGTTCTCTTCAACGCCGCGGTTGTTTTTCAGTACTAATAGAGACTGAACTTCACCGTGCCATAGTGGGTAGAATACCGTTGCTGCACCGCCACGAACACCACCTTGAGAACAACATTTTACTGCTGTTTGGAAGTATTTGTAGAAAGGGATACAGCCTGTGTGGAACGCTTCACCATTACGGATTTCAGAACCAAGCGCACGGATACGACCTGCGTTGATACCAATACCAGCACGTTGAGATACGTAACGAACAATTGAGCTTGCTGTCGCGTTGATTGAATCAAGGCTGTCACCACACTCGATCAGTACACAAGAACTGAATTGACGAGTAGGCGTACGTACACCAGACATGATCGGTGTAGGTAGAGAAATCTTAAACGTAGACGATGCGTCGTAAAAACGTTTGATGTAGTCAAGACGAGTCGATTTCGGGTATTTAGCGAATAGACACGCAGCAACTAAAATGTAAAGGAACTGAGCACTCTCGTAGATTTCTTTCGTTACACGGTTTTGCACGAAGTATTTACCTTCGAGCTGCTTAACCGCTGCGTAAGAGAAGTCTAAGTCACGTTTGTGGTCGATGTACTCGTCAAGCTCTTCGAATTCAGCTTTCGTGTAATCTTCCATAAGGTGGCTATCGTATTTACCCATATCAACCAGTTTTGCAACGTGGTCATACAGTGCAGGCGGCTCGTATTCGCCGTACGCTTTTTTACGTAGGTGGAATACAGACAGACGTGCTGCTAGATATTGGTAATCAGGAGTCTCTTCAGAGATTAAATCCGCTGCTGACTTGATGATAGTTTCATGAATGTCAGTAGTGGTGATGCCATCGTAAAACTGAATGTGAGCTTTCAATTCTACTTGTGATACAGAAACATTGTGCAAGCCTTCAGCTGCCCATGTAATCACGCGATGGATCTTCTCTAGATCGATCGTTTCTTTGCGCCCGTTACGCTTGGTAACAGTAAGTTGTTGGTTCATTCTGCTTAATTTCCCTAACAAAACTGAACAAGGCCGTGTTTTTGTGTATTTCTGTGTAATTTTTGTAAATTACGTTTCGGCTTTGTGATCTTGGTCTACCCATACATTGTAGTTCAAACACAACATATAGGGGTCATTTGTTTGTTGGGTTACAAGATAGTGCTACAACTGATATTTTTCAAGGTAAAGAAATGGGGTTGCTTGTGGATAAGTGGTGGATTGAAAAAAAACTGTAAGTGACCACTAACTGATGAGGTTATATGTGACTTGATTGTATAAAAGTCGGCTTTTAATGATGCTTTATTTTTGCACGCCCATAAAAAAAAATTCCTTGATCTTTGGCCAAAATGGGCGATTGATTTTAGGCGATTAAATTTAAATCGAGGTGGTCAAAATGGAAGCTAGCGCACGAAATTTAGACTGAAAAAAGTCGCAAAGTTATGGTAATTGCAACTCTTTTCATTCGTCTTTTTTACAAAAGGTTTTACGGTAGGGCTACCGATATTTTTTAGCCAAAGTTTTGCGTGTGGACGATGTAGTTTACGTCTACATTTGTGCCTAAACGATAAGTGTCCGTAAGAGGATTGTAGTGCAGCCCTGTAATCCCTAGTTCTTGCAGCGGAGTGTTATCGACCATCTTGATAAGTTCAGCAGGGCGAATGAACTTCTCGTGTTCATGAGTGCCTTCTGGAACGATCCTCAATAGCTTCTCTGCACCAACAATCGCAAACAAGTAAGATTTGAAATTACGGTTTAATGTAGAAAAGAACACGTGGCCGCCCGGTTTCACCAATTTCGAACAGGCAGTGATAACAGATTGTGGGTCAGGAACGTGTTCAAGCATTTCCATGCACGTTACCACATCGTACGTCTGTGGGTTCTGTTCTGCGTGGTCTTCGATAGTGCTCTGGATGTAATCGAGCTTGGTGCCCGTTTCTAATGCGTGAAGGCGCGCGACTTCTAGCGGTTCTTTACCCATGTCTAGGCCTGTCACTATCGCACCTTCAACCGCCATGCTTTCTGCAAGAATACCGCCGCCGCAGCCAACATCGAGGACTTTCTTACCAAATAGGCCTTCAGTCTTCTCTAATACGTAATTTAGGCGCAGTGGGTTGATTTGATGTAGTGGCTTAAATTCGCCTTCTAGATCCCACCAGCGTGACGCCATGTCTTCGAATTTCTTGATTTCTGCTGGGTCTACGTTCTGTGATTTAGTCATAATCGGCATTTCCAAGTTAAATAATGCATCCATGAAATTGCAGGCATTATAACTTGCCTTTTCGCGCTGACCAGAAGATCTACAATTTTGCTAGTTTATTGGATGTAAAGTGACCATGTTTCAGCAAGATATGATGCGGAGGTGCAATTTCTCATCAATTGATTGGCTACAAGGGTCACAAGATGGTAAAAGGAGAGGGAAAGTGATGCCTCCGTAGGTAAATTTGTGTTATATTTTTCGGTCTTATACGTATTCAAAAATACGATCTGACTATAGAGGGAAAATGGCTCTATGAGCGATCTAGCGAAAGAGATCACGCCCGTAAATATTGAAGATGAGCTTAGAGGTTCATACCTAGACTACGCGATGTCCGTCATCGTTGGTCGTGCCCTTCCAGATGTGCGTGATGGCCTAAAACCTGTACACCGCCGCGTTTTGTTCGCGATGAATGTACTAGGTAATGATTGGAACAAACCATATAAAAAGTCTGCTCGTGTAGTAGGTGATGTAATCGGTAAATACCACCCACATGGTGATAGTGCTGTATACGATACTATTGTTCGTATGGCGCAACCGTTCTCACTGCGTTACATGCTAGTTGATGGCCAAGGTAACTTTGGTTCTATCGATGGCGACTCCGCGGCTGCAATGCGTTATACCGAAGTTCGTATGGCGAAAATTGCTCACGAGCTCCTGGCTGACCTTGATAAGGAAACTGTGGATTACGTACCGAACTACGATGGTACAGAACAAATTCCAGCAGTACTTCCTACAAAAATTCCTAACCTATTGGTAAACGGTGCTTCTGGTATCGCAGTAGGTATGGCTACCAACATCCCACCACATAACCTTGGTGAAGTTGTTGATGGCTGTTTAGCATTTATCAATAATGAAGATATCACTATTGATGAGCTAATGGACTATATCCCTGGTCCTGACTTCCCAACAGCAGCACTTATCAGTGGTCGTAAAGGCATCGTAGATGCTTACAAGACTGGCCGCGGTAAGGTTTACATGCGTTCAAAAGCGGATATCGAAGTAGAGAAGAATGGTAAAGAAACCATTATCGTTACTGAGATTCCTTACCAAGTAAACAAAGCTCGTTTGATCGAGAAGATTGCTGAACTGGTTAAAGATAAGAAAGTAGAAGGCATCAGTGCACTGCGTGACGAGTCTGATAAAGACGGTATGCGTATTGTTATTGAATGTAAGCGTGATGCAGTAGGCGAAGTGGTTCTTAACAACCTATACGCTCAAACTCAACTGCAAACGACTTTCGGTATCAACATGGTTGCGTTGAATAACGGTCAACCACAGTTGTTCAACATCAAAGACATGCTTAAGTGCTTCGTAGACCACCGTCGCGAAGTTGTGACTCGTCGTACTATCTTCGAATTGAAGAAAGCACGCGACCGTGCACACATCCTTGAAGCATTGTCTCTAGCACTTGCTAACATTGATGAAATCATTGAACTGATCAAGAGCGCGCCAACACCAGCAGAAGCTAAAGTTGGTTTAGTGTCTCGTGGTTGGGATCTTGGTAACGTTGCTTCAATGCTTGAGCGTGCAGGTACTGACGCAGCTCGTCCTGATTGGTTAGAAGACCAATACGGCATCCGCGATGGTCAATACTTCCTAACGGAAACACAAGCACAAGCAATTCTAGAACTTCGTCTTCACCGCCTAACAGGCCTTGAGCACGAGAAGATTCTAGACGAGTACAAAGCCCTTCTAGAAGAGATCGCTGAGCTAATGCACATTCTTGCAAGCACTGAGCGTTTGATGGAAGTTATCCGTGAAGAACTTGAAGCAGTACGTGAAATCTATGGCGACGAGCGTCGTACAGAAATCACAGCGGCAGTTCATGACATCGACATGGAAGAGCTGATTGCTCAAGAAGACGTTGTAGTAACGCTTTCTAACGCAGGTTACGTTAAGTACCAAATCCTAAGCGACTACGAAGCTCAGCGTCGTGGTGGTAAAGGTAAGAGTGCAACTAAGATGAAAGATGAGGATTACATTGAGCGTCTGCTTGTTGCTAATACTCACGATAACATCCTATGTTTCTCTACTCGTGGTAAGACATACCGTCTGAAAGTTTACCAACTGCCATTAGCAAGTCGTACTGCTCGTGGTAAGCCTATCGTTAACATTCTTCCTCTAGAAGAAGGTGAGCGTATCACGGCTATCCTGCCTGTTTCTGAGTTCTCTAACGAGAAATTCATCTTCATGGCAACGGGTGACGGTACTGTTAAGAAGACATCACTGGATCAGTTCGCAAACGTACGTGCTAACGGCCTAATTGCAGTTAACCTACGTGACGATGATTCACTGATTGGCGTTGACATCACTAACGGTGATAGCGACATCATGCTGTTCTCTAAATCGGGCAAAGTTGTTCGCTTTAACGAGGACAAAGTACGTGCAATGGGCCGTACTGCCTCTGGTGTTCGTGGTATGAAGCTTCCAGAAGACGATCAAGTAGTATCGTTGATTGTTCCTTCTAACGAAGGCGATATCCTAACTGTGACTCAAAACGGTTACGGTAAGCGTACTGAACTAGCTGAATACCCAACGAAAGGCCGTGCAACGCAAGGTGTGGTTTCTATCAAAGTCTCTGAACGTAATGGCCCAGTTGTTGGCGCTGTTCAAGTTGAAGAAGGCGACGAAATGATGATGATCACCGACGCAGGTACGCTAGTACGTACTCGCGTTGCGGAAGTGAGCCAAGTTGGTCGTAACACTCAAGGTGTAACACTGATTCGTACTTCTGACGACGAGAACGTTGTAGGTCTACAACGTATCGACGAAGTAGAAGAAGCTGAGGTTGTTGAAGGCGAAGCTGAAGTAGCAAACGCTGAAGCAGCAGTCGTTTCTGAATCAAGTGAAGAGCAAGCATCAGACGCTTCTGATAGCGAGCAAGACACTGAGTAATCTTTCACTTCTATAAATAGAAGTTGAGACAAAAAGCCGAGCCATTGTGCTCGGTTTTTTATTACCTAGAATTTGGCTGTGACTTGTTTAAAAGCCAATAGCTAAACCTCGATCAATATTGTTTTAGTGAGAAAAAGGTACAGTAAAGCGTCAATGAAAGGAGAATGGAATGGATATCTGGTTACTGATTGCTTTGCTGCTAATGAGCCTATTTCTAGTGGCAATCGTGATCGCATCAAACAGAAAAACCAGTCATCTTAAAGGCAACCTCCTTATTTCATGTGTGGCGATATTAGCCAGCATTCTGGTTTGGTCTCAGATGAAACAAGAAGCCCCTCAACTTACTTCAAGTGACGACAGCAGCTATACAGCAACAGATTTCCAAAATGAACTTCAGCAGAGCCTGGAGCAAGACCCTAATCAATCAGACCTTTGGTTTAAGCTTGGTGGTGTTTATATGCAGAAAGGGGAGTTTGATGCTGCATTTACCTGTTACGACTATGCGATTCGTTTAGACCCACAGGCGCCTTCAGGGCTTTATGCAGCTAAAGCGAGCGCCTTGTATTACCTAAGTTCACAAGCGATGAGTGATGATGTGAAAGTGCTCTTAAATCAATCCATGGAGCTTGATCCCAACGATCGTACGGCATTGATGTTGATAGCGACCGATCACTTCATCAGTATGCGCTACCAACAAGCGATCGATGCTTGGACTCAAATTCTCGATTCTAACCAGAAAGGCATTGATCGTGTCTCTATCATCCATTCGATCAACCAAGCTAAGCAAATGATCCGTTAAACGGGCACTATCTGTAATTTCGAGATTATTTGCTTTCTTGCATCTCAATTAAACCGCCAGCGTTGTGGATCTGTGTAAACCCTTGAGCTTTCAAATACTGGTAAGCTTGTCCTGAGCGGTTACCACTGCGGCAATACAAAACGATAGGTTGAGCTTTGTCTATGCTGGCAAAGTGCGTAGCGACTTCAGAAAGAGGGTAGTTAATCGCATTGTCCAGATGACCTTGCTTGAACTCTCCTGGTGTCCTGACATCAACGACCAGCGCACCTTCCTCAATCATTTCCCACCCTGTTTCTGCTCGTTCTGAGGCGTGAAGTCCTGAACTTGTTAATGCGATGCATAATGCCGAAAGCGAAAGTAAGTGCTTCATTCTTTGTTCCTTGAATTAGCTAAAAGGTAATGTGAAATTGGGACGGTTGAGTGCGCCCAAATCTAAAAAACCAGCCACACCTTTACAGTGTGACTGGTTTTATCTTATTGGTCTATTTGAAGGAACTAGTATTCGTAGTTAGCTTCACGCTTTTCAGCTTGCTCTTCCCACTTAGGAACCACGGTGTCTAAGAAGTGTTGCTTCTCAGCATTCATCTTATCCATGTCCATTCCTAGCGCTTTCTGAGCGGCTTCTTTGGTTGAGATATCTGGAATCTCGATTGGATCGGTAATGCCTTTCTTCGCAAGTAGACGAACAATCTTAGTTCGCGCGTCTGCTGCGCGGTCAACCGCCGTTCCAAGAACCTCTAGGGCTACTTCAGGCGCGTGCATGTGAACACCATGAGATGCGATAGCGTAGTCCCAACGCCATTGCGCATGACGAATATCTTGTAAGATAGGTGCCATCTCTTGTTCTGTTGCGCCTGCTTCCCATGCTGCGCCTGCTTCAAAGTGAGCGGCTACGATTTGTTTCTCAGCGGTCAGCTTCATGTTTAGTACTTGAGCTTTGCGGCTTGAAACGATGTTACGCATGGTCTCTTTAGATTGAGTATGGCAGTTAGCACAAGTGTCTTCGAAGCGGTCAAACGGGTTACCTACTTTATGGTCGGTGTAAACGGTACCGTCTTCTTTCGTCACTTTAGGCATGTGGCAGTCAACACAAGCGACGTTGTTCTTACCGTGAATACCTTCACGCCAAGTTTCGTAACCTGGGTGCTGAGCCTTTAGCATTGGTGCTTTAGAGACTTTATGTGTCCAATCTTTAAAACCAATCTGATCGTAGTACTCTTCCATCTGTTCAACACGCGTCCCTTTATCCCAAGGGAATTTCACACCTTTTGTTGGACCCGTGAAGTAGTATTCCACGTGACACTGAGCACACACAGAGGCTTGCTGATCAAAGCGACCTTGCTCTTCGAAGTTCTTCCCAATCGCATCGAACGCACGTTCAACATAAGGACGAGTGATCTTTAGTGCAGGTTCGCCATTTTTAAAGCCTTCACTTTGAGTATCGTGACAGTCGGCACAACCAATTGGATTGACTATCTCGCTGCCAAGACGAGCCCATTTACCTTCAAAATAACCGTCTTCACCACGCTCTTCAATAACGCGTGCTACGTCTGGGCTTTTACAGCTCCAGCACGCCATTGGCATTGGGCCTGAATTTTCGTCGGTTGGTCCGCCAGTACGCAGGGTTTGTCTTACATCATCAACCGCATAAAAGTGGCCGCGGGCTTTGTTGTAGTCTTTCGCGAAACCGTAGCCCGCCCATAGAATAACCATGTTTGGATCTTCTTTTAGTGCGTCTTCAATGGCTTCGCTCTCTGACGTTTGTCTCCATGAATGGTATTGATCTGGGTGGTTTTGCTCGAACTGGTCGTTACGAGGATCACCAATTTCTTTTTGTTCAGACGCAGCAAAACTGGTCGCGCTTACTAGTGATGCGCTAACCATTAATAATGCTGTGACGGAATTACGTATCCAATGCTTTTTCACAGTGATATCTCCAATATACTGATTTTTATACCAAGCGTTGTGAGTTTGCTATTCAAATTAAGAACTGGAGAATTGCTGTTTATATTAATTCATAAATAAACACATTTTGTTACGTGTCGGATGTTTGCTTGTTTTAGATCAATTAATGACAGTGACTTCAATCACGTTGAAGTTTATATAGCCCTAAAGGGGTATGTGGACATCAAGTTAGACTGGTCTTATTGAGAATTATTATCATATATAACAAATAATTACCCGACATGCCCTCACTATAAATAGGGTGATTGTGTTCACATATTACCCTTTGTATATTTCGCTTTACCTAATTAGGGGTATATTCTAAATATAGAAAGCGTTGTGGCTTATCCAAAATAAGAATTGATATCATTTAAGCGGTAATAATATCGTTTAAGGGTACTTTTGTTTAACCGGAATATTATTTAGTTGAGAGTTAAATAATGCCGGTATAAGGAAAGGATAAAATGGGCAATATTAAATTGGCCATAGTCATAATGCTTAAATCCCTTCTAGCATTCTGCCTCTATGGTTATTCCATTCATGCTGTTGCAGAGCCTGCTGTTACGCCAGTAGGAGAGTCAACAAGACATGAAGTCGAATTAATACGTGACAAAGATTACAAGTGTGTCCAATGCCATAAAGATTCTAAAGAAACGGTATTTGGTTCACATGGTGAGAGTGCGCACGCTTTGCTTGGCCGTGAAGTGAATTGCACAGATTGTCATAGTTCTATTGGCCCCGATCACCGTGATGGTGCACCTGAGGTGGTGAAGTATCGCGCGGCTCAATCACAACCCGGAACCGAAAAGGTTTTCCTCGATCCTAGCTTAATCCTAGATGCCAACAGCCAATGTATAGATTGTCATAAGCCTGATGATCTGCGCGAAGCGAGTTGGACTCATGACGTACACGCACAAAACTTAACGTGTTCAAACTGTCACGATGTGCATGCGAGTGAAGCGAAGGTGCTTGGCTTAGATAAAAAGCAAACCATCAAGCTGTGTGTGGATTGCCATTCAGACTTCAACCAGAAGAAAGAAGGGGAGTAATCAATGAGCTGCTCAAGAAGAAACTTTTTAGCTGGCGCGGGTGCCGTTATTTTCACAACTGGTGTTGCAGGTACTGCAGCGGTTACAAGCCGCAAAACGCTGGCTAATGTTCAGGAAGATGGCACCAAGCGTTACGGAATGGTTCATGACGAAACCGCTTGTATTGGCTGTACTGCTTGTACTGAGGCGTGTCGTGAAGTAAACAAAGTGCCTGAAGGCGTATCGCGCTTAGAAATCATAAAGAGCGAACCTCAAGGTGAATATCCAAATGTTGATTACCGTTTCACTCGTAACTCTTGTCAACATTGTGATAATGCACCTTGTGTGATGGTTTGCCCAACAGGCGCCGCCTATAAAGATGAGAAGACAGGAATTGTTGATGTACATAAAGAGAAGTGTGTCGGCTGTGGTTATTGCCTGCTAGCTTGTCCATATCAAGTGCGCTTCTTCCATCCTAAGAATAAGTCGGCCGACAAATGTAACTTCTGCCGCGATACCAATCTTGCGCAAGGTAAATTACCTGCTTGTGTTGAATCTTGCCCTACCAATGCGCTGATATTTGGCGACTTAAATGACCCTAAGAGCGAGATAAACCAGGTACTTAAATCTGAAGTGGTTTACAGAGATAAGGCTTATCTCGGTACTCAGCCAAAACTCTATAAAGTGCCACACCAAAAAGGGGAGATCTGATTATGAGTGCATGGGACACAGCTTTTCAGTCTGGTACCGTGGTATGGGACTGGATTATAGCTATCTATCTATTTCTCGCGGGGATGTCGGCGGGTGCCGTAATGATCTCCATTTACCTAAAACGTAAGGTCATTGAAGGCGATCCTGCTCATAATGGTGTGTTAAAGGCGACCGCTTTTCTTGCGCCATTTGGGATCATTTCAGGCCTACTGATCTTGGTTTTCCACCTGACAAAACCGTTATCTTTTTGGAAGATCATGATCTTCTATAATCCGACGTCTGTGATGTCGATGGGTGTGATCTTATTCCAAGTGTATATGGTGATCTTATTTCTTTGGATCGGCATTATATTTAGAGATCAAATCGTCGTATTTTCAAATGACCAAACATGGTTAAAAGGACGACTCGATTTCGTCAGTAACTGGATTGGCAAATTAGAAGTGTTTGAGAATGCTTTGGAAATATTCTTAGCTGTTCTTGCTCTAATGCTTGCCGCTTATACCGGATTCTTGCTTTCAGCTTTAAATACCTTCCCACTGTTGAATAACCCAGTGTTGCCGATTTTGTTCTTATTCTCGAGCTTATCTTCGGGAGCGGCGGCGTGTATTTTATTTGGTGTGTTGGTCTTTAAAGAATCACCTCATAGCCCGAGTATTTCATGGATCCACGGATTTGAACGTCCGGTAGTGATGTTTGAATTGTTTGTTCTAATTACTTTCTTTACTGGGCTTATTTTCGCTGGTGGTCAAAGTGAGCAAGCAGTATGGAATGCAATTGGCAGTGGCTTCTGGGCGAGTTGGTTCTGGTATGGCGTCATCGGTGTTGGCATGGTTTTACCGTTGTTGCTGAATGCCGTTACACCAACCTCAATCCGCCATAGCTCGGTGTATATTTTCTCCGTGACTTCGCTGAGCCTAATGGGCGTATTAATGCTACGAACTTTTGTTCTTTATGCGGGGCAGTTAACGATAGCTTAATTTTGCTCAAGTTTATTAGTGAGCAGATGTTGGATACTAAATATCTGCTTATTAATGAACATGCTTTAAGTAAACATGAGATGCGTGTTCAGATCGGCTCTGCTCAAGCGGAGCCTTATTGAGGTGATATGGTCGGTTCTTTGGGGCTGTTTAGTTTAGTGTTGGTTGCTGTACTCAGTAGCATTATTGGTGTGCATTCGTTTTATCAAATGCTAAACAAACGGACGCAAAATATAGGTTTAATCCGCAGTTTCTCTCTTTCAAGTGCGCTGTTTTCTCTCACTTCTGTTGCATTGCTTGGCTATGCTTTTGTCAGTGATGACTTCTCTATTCTCTATGTCGCTGAACATTCAAATACTCAATTACCCTCATTTTTTAAGCTCGCAGCCGTATGGGCAGGCCATGAAGGTTCCTTGTTATTTTGGGTACTGACGATCAGCGTCTGGTCTGGCGTTATTGCCTTACAAAAACACTATTCGAATGAATACCAAAGCCGTGTGTTGTGGGTAATGAATCTACTGCTCGCGATATTTGCTTGGTTCACGTTATTCGCATCAAATCCATTTGAAATGAACTCGATCTTGCCGCTAGAAGGGCGTGACCTTAACCCAATGCTGCAAGATGTAGGTCTGATCTTTCACCCTCCATTACTTTACCTTGGTTATGTCGGCTTTTCTGTGGTACTGGCATTTGCAGTTGCCGCTTTGCTGGTTGATCCAATTGAATTTGATTGGGTTGCTCATTGTCGCAGTTGGTGTCTAGTCGCTTGGATCTTTTTAACCGCAGGGATCATTCTTGGCTCTTGGTGGGCGTATTACGAATTAGGCTGGGGCGGCTGGTGGTTCTGGGATCCTGTTGAAAATGCCAGCTTGTTGCCGTGGCTTACTTCGACCGCTTTACTGCACAGTCTAGGCGTTGCTAAGGGCAAACAACAGTTACTGAAATGGTCTCTCAGTCTTGCTTTCATTACGTTTTGTTTGAGTATCTTAGGCACCTTTATTGTTCGTTCTGGCGTATTAACGTCGGTACACGCTTTTGCAGTCGACCCAACCAAAGGGATTGCACTGCTGCTGATATTAGTTCTGGTACTGGTGAGTTCATTTTCTCTGCTTATCGTCAGAGGAGAGTCTTTTGAATCAAGCCCGATTACCAGTTTCGCCAGTAAGAGTTTTTTGAGTTTAGTTGCGGTGCTTATTTTTGTTCTGGCGACTGCTGTCGTGGTGTTCGGCACGTTTTATCCTATGGTCTTTGAGTTGCTTGGCCTGGGAAATATCTCGGTCGGCGCGCCTTACTTTAATCTCTTGATTGCACCTTTGGCTTTGCTTGCGTTGGCTGTCGTCGGCCTTGCCCCATTGCTGACTATTAAGCCTCAAGCATCGAAAGGCGTTATTACGTTGATCGCTCTAGCATCTATTTGCCTCGGGTTTGTCTGTTACGCTTTGCAAGTAGAGAAGGTCCAAGTGATGGTGCTGATGACATGGTCACTCGCATTTTGGGTTTTACTCACTCATGTGTATGGTTTGGTGGTAACGCGCAGTTCCAAGTTCCAACGCAAAGTCTGGGTGATGACCTTTGCCCATGTTGGGGTTTCGGTGTTAGCGGTAGGTGCTGCCATGAATAGCTACCACTCGTTTGAGCGCAGCTATAAGTTAAGCCCAGGCGTAGAAGTCGAATTCATGGATTGGACGCTTTCTCATCGTGATACTGAGCTGTATGTCGCTTCAAACTTTACCGCAGAAAAAGCGATACTCAGCCTAGAGTCTGGCGAGCAGCGCTTTTCTATCGCGCCGGAAAGAAGACATTACCAAGTTCGAGTCATGAACATGAGTGAGCCCGCAATGAAATGGTTCTGGCATGGTGATGTTTATATCACCATGGGTGAGAAAGTTGATTCCACCGCTTACGCATTTCGTGTTCAGTATAAGGCGTATGCGCGCTGGATCTGGTTTGGTGGGCTGTTCTCCATTATCGGCGCTTTGCTCTCATTGACTCATCGTAAAAAGAAAACCGTTAAGGCGTCACAGTATGCATAACAGCGTTCGTAACAAGCTAATTACTCTAATTGCCTTAGCATTGATTGTGGTGCTGGGATTTGTCTTTGCGCTTGATAATAAGCAGCAATCGACCATGGTGTCTGAACAACAAAGGGCATTTCCAGAATTTACATCGAGTGCGTTAGTGAATAGTGAAGGCGTCAGTGGTCAGCAGAAAGTTACGCTTACTGATGTCACGCAGCACCCTTATCAACTGGTTAATGTATGGGCATCTTGGTGCGGGATATGTAAAACCGAACATTCATTTTTGCTTCAACTTCACGATAAAGGCATTCCCATCGTTGGGCTCAATTATCGAGATAACTCTGGGGCTGCGATTAACGTGTTATCGAACGATGGCAACCCGTACTTAACCGTGATCAGTGACCCTCAAGGCAAGTTAGCGTTAGAGTTGGGCGTAATCGGCACACCTGAAACGTATTTGGTTGATGCCAATGGCCAGATCATTAAAAAGCTATTGGGCGTGATTAATGAAATGGTATGGAAAGATGAGCTTGCGATGTATTTTGATGGTGTGAATGGATGATGAAGTCTCTAATACAAACCTTGTTTATGCTGTCAGCTCTTTTAGTGATTAGCCTTTCAACCATGGCTGAAGATCTGTTTACTGCCAGTAATACAGAGACGAGTATTCAAGTTGAACTGTTTGAGTTTGAAAACCCAGAACAACAGCAACGTGCTATTAGCTTGGCGAAAACGTTACGCTGCCCACAATGTCAAAACCAAAATCTGATTGAATCCAACTCACCAATAGCAAAAGACTTACGCCTTGTTGTGTTCAATATGGTGAAAGCAGGGAAGAGTAATAATGAGATTACTCGATATATGACGGAAAGATTTGGTGAATTTGTACTTTATAAGCCGGCGATGAAGGTTTCAAATCTATTACTTTGGTTGCTACCGAGCCTATTATTTCTCTTATTTATATATTTATCAGTAAAAAGTGTTAGGAAGAGCTCATAAAAATTGTGTATTACTGTTTACCAATTGACCTGTATTTTGTAACATTGACCGATTATAAAGGCTAAGCACTGCTATATAAGGATGTATCTGTGGATAACGTAATCTCAAATTTAAAGAAAGAGTTCCATACTCATGTCCGATCTGATAAATGGGCAGAAAAATACAGTGCAAAGTCGAGCATTTCTACGCTTACTCAAGAAGAGCTAACCGAATTAGAGAATGCTTGGGTGCAACTTGTCATCTGGAAGCAAACTCAAGTAAGTTGAGCGTTCTGTAAAAAAGTGTAGTTTTAGCCGCAACTGTTTAATTTATAACCCCATGTTGGTCATCCCAATGTGGGGTTTTTTCTTACTTGAAAAATAATTGTTATATTATAACAATTTGTACAAGGTCGACCTTGAAAAAAATTGTTAACAGCCTCATAGTGTCTATCATTAGATAGTTAGCTACAAAATATTGCCTAGACATATAATGTAGCGTCGTTAAATACATCGAATTTTCAAGTGAGTATAGCTATGGCGGAAGTGCGTGCCAGAATAGATTTCAAAGTAGGGGTAACAAGCAGTATAGATGCTGAACTTCTGTCTTTTCATGGATTGAAAACAGATAAAGAGCATGTTGCTGTGATATTTAAATCAGCAGACAAGACACAAGACATACCTCTTGTTCGTATGCACTCTGAGTGCCTGACTGGTGATGTTTTCCATTCTTCTCGCTGTGACTGTGGCGAGCAGTTAGACGAAACCATTAGAATTATGGGTGAGACGGGTGGGGTGATCCTTTATCTTCGCCAAGAAGGTCGTGGTATTGGCTTGTACAACAAAATCGATGCGTACCGTCTGCAAAGCGAAGGCATGAACACCTATGAAGCCAACAACCACCTAGGTTTTGGCGATGATCTACGCGATTTTACTGAAGCTGCTGAAATGCTACGCGCCTTAGGTACTACAAAAATCCGCTTAGTCACCAACAACCCTAAGAAGATCAATGAGCTAAAATCTTTTGGTATTGAGATTGAAGAAGTGGTGAATACCTCTGCTCATATCAAATCGGGTAATGAAAGCTACCTGAAGGCAAAAGTCTCACACGGTAAGCATAATCTGGATATCTGATTAGCCTCTTTGTTACGCTTAACATAAAAATGTTTAAAGACCTCACATATGTGAGGTTTTTTTGTATTTATCTTGCAATAAAATTGTAAGTTTGTATTATTTCAATCCGTAGTACAAATGATAATGGTTTGCACTATTACTACGAATAATAATTTAAAGCTCAACAAGGATGCTTCATGACCATTAAATCTTTAGTGACAAAAGCCGTAACTTCGTTACTCATTTTTGCCTCTGCTTCTTCTTTCGCAGCAGTAACTCAAGATCAAGTTGTAGAACATTACGCAGATATTGCGCATGCAGTGTTTGCAGATTCAGTAATTACAGCAAAAGCGTTGAACTCTTCTATTGATACCTTCTTAGCTTCTCCTTCTGCTGGCAACTTCGAACAAGTAAAACAAGCTTGGCTTGAGTCTCGCGTACCATACCAACAGTCAGAAGTTTTCCGCTTCGGCAACGCTGTTGTTGATGATTGGGAAGGCCAACTGAACGCATGGCCACTTGATGAAGGCCTGATTGATTATGTTTCGACTGATTACCAATATGAACTTGGTAACGAAGGCGCTAGCGCAAACATCGTGGCTAACAAGACTTTCCAAATTGGTCAGACTACCGTTGATGCAACCAACATCACCCCTGAGCTAATCGCAGACTTGAACGAGATCGGTGGTTCTGAAGCGAACGTAGCGTCTGGCTACCACGCAATTGAATTCCTACTTTGGGGCCAAGATTTAAACGGTACAAACAGCGGTGCAGGTGAGCGTGCTTACACTGATTTCGTTGTTGGCGCTGAGTGTACTAACGGCAACTGTGACCGTCGTGGCGCATACCTAAAAGCATCTGCTGAGCTACTTATCCAAGACCTAGAATGGATGGAAAAGCAGTGGGCTGAAGGCGAGAAAGGCAACTACCGTCAAGAGCTTCTTTCAGAATCTAGCGAGAATGGTCTTCGTAAAATGCTGTTTGGCATGGGTTCACTGTCTCTAGGTGAGCTAGCGGGTGAGCGTATGAAGGTTGCACTAGAAGCAAACTCTACTGAAGACGAGCACGATTGTTTCTCTGATAACACGCACAACTCTCACTACTACAACGAGCAAGGCATCTACAACGTTTACACGGGTCTATACAAGCGTGAAGACGGTACTCTGCTTTCCGGCCCAAGCCTGTTCGACCTAGTAGAGCAAAAAGATGAGCAAGCTGCGAAAGAGATTCAAAAGCAGTTTGACCTAGCACGTGCACAAGTAGGCGAATTAGTAACGTCTGCAGAGAAAAACAACCAGCACTTCGATCAGCTAATCGCTGCTGACAACGCTGCGGGTAATGCACTAGTAAACAAAACAATTGTTGCGCTAGTGTCTCAAACAGCGGCTATTGAGCGTGCTGCGGGTGTGATTGGCATTGATAGCCTAAACCCAGACACAGCGGATCACGAGTTCTAAGAACCCGAGCCGACACAAATGTAAGGGCTCTGATTGAGCCCTTAATTGTTTGATCCTCAAGAAAGCCACACCCACATAAAAACTAAAATCAAAAACACAGCAAGGCAATGTATGAAGTCGTATCTCTCAGCCTCACTATTAACCGCACTGTTTTTCGTATCTCCATTACACGCTCATGAAACCTACTCTGGCGGCAAAACGACCGTGAAGAAAGAAGGAGCGAACGCTTTTTCCCTTCCCGCAGCCAATCTACCAATGAGTAAGCGCTTGGATTTCAGCGTAGGTAATAGCTTCTTTAGAAACCCTTGGGTTCCTGCACCGTCATCAACCGATGCTCGTGATGGGTTAGGACCACTATTTAATACTAACGGCTGTCAAAACTGCCACATCAAAGATGGTCGTGGTCACGCGCCAGAAGAAGGAGATGAGAACGCAGTATCCATGTTGGTTCGTTTAAGCATTCCGGCTGAAACGCCTGAGCAGCGACAAGCCTTCATTCGAGATGGTGGAATTCCAGAGCCGACGTACGGCGGTCAGCTACAAGATTTTGCGCTTCAAGGTGTAAAACCAGAGGGCAAAGTGAACATTAGCTACACGGATGTTCCTGTTGAATTCAAAGACGGCACCGTCGTTACTCTGCGTAAACCCACTTTAAATATTACTGAACTTGCTTTCGGCGAGATGCATCCTAAGACCGAGTTTTCAGCTCGAGTGGCGCCGCCAATGATTGGTCTTGGTCTGCTTGAAAGTATCCCACAAGAAACGATTCTAGGATTTGCAGAGCAGCAATTTGCTGACAAGCAAGGTGTGTCGGGTAAAGCTAACTATGTTCTTGATGTTCAAACCAATGAAATGGCGCTAGGTCGTTTTGGTTGGAAAGCCGGGCAGCCAAACTTAATGCAGCAAAACGCGGCGGCATTTAACGGTGACTTAGGCCTGACAAGCCGCTTATTTCCGAATGAAAACTGCACATCAGCGCAATCAACCTGTGATGATTTTCCAAATGGTGGCGAGCCAGAAGTCAGTGACAATATCTTAGATTTTGTTGAGTTCTATTCGCAGCATCTCGCAGTACCTATTCGTCGTAATGTCGATAGCCCAGCTGTCGTACAAGGTAAAAAGCTGTTTAAAGACGCTGGTTGTCAAAGTTGTCACCAAGCTGAATTCCGCACGGCTGAGCGTGAAGGCTTGCCTGCATTGTCTAATCAGTTAATTAGCCCATATACCGACATGTTGCTACACGACATGGGTGAAGGTTTAGCAGATCACCGTCCTGAGTATCTTGCCAATGGTCAAGAGTGGCGTACCACACCACTTTGGGGATTAGGTTATACCAAAGAAGTGAACGGTCATACGTTCTTACTTCATGACGGTCGCGCAAGAAACGTTATGGAAGCGGTACTTTGGCATGGTGGTGAAGCAGAAATGGCAAAACAAAAAGTATTAGCTTTGAGTAGCAGTGAACGCGAAGCACTACTAGCGTTTTTGGACTCATTATAGGCTGTCTTGAATTCAGTTAAGCCAACGGCTTAGTTACTTAAGAAAACCGCTAACAAAAGACTGACTACCGCTGAACTTGTAGGGATACGAGGCCAGCGGTCGTTTCATATTTATTGAACTCATATAATTAAAAGAAAAACTAGGAAGTAAGGTAACAGCATGGCACATAAATTTTTGTTAATGCCCTTGTCGGTATTAATCATGGCAGGCTGCCAGTCATCGGGTGAGCAAACGGCTTCATCTGAGGTTAACGGTGTCTCTTATCAAGCAGACACGACTGCTCATATCAGCCGTAGCGTGTATCAACAAGAGTTTGATTCAGCCGTGCTATTCGCTAAGCAAGCCGGTGAGCTGGAAGTCTTGATGCAGGGTTACTGTGAAACCAACAATATTGAGCTGGATGCGTTGGAAAATCAGTGGCAGCTCACCATGAACAGCTGGATGGCACTGCAAGGACAAGAAAGAGGCCCAACAGCGGCATTGGAACAGAGCTGGAATGTTCAGTTTTGGCCAGACAAAAAGAACACCACAGGTCTAAAAATGCGTCAACTGACTCAGCAAGATAAAGCTTGGTCACAAGATGAAATCGCACAGCAGAGTGTGACTGTTCAAGGGCTTGGCGCCTTGGAGTGGTCTCTGTACGACGAGCAATCTCCATTGCTTCAAGACAAAGCTTCAGGTTGTCTATCTTCACAAGCTATCGCACAAAACCTGGCGATGAAATCGGCCTCTATTGCTGAAGCTTGGCAGGTTAACCCGTGGTTAGCACTGGACGAGATGCGTTGGGAATCGGAGTACATCGCTTTGTTGACCAATCAACTTGATTACAGCATGAAAAAACTGAGTCGTCCGATGGCTAAAATTGGTCATCCACGCCCTTACTTCTCGGAATCATGGCGCGCTCAAACCTCAATGACTCAGCTGAAATCGAACGTAGCGGCGCTAGAGAAATTGTACTTAGCAGATGGTAATGGTCTTGATGGTTTATTGAGAGAAAAGGGCTTAAATGACCTTGCCGATCGTGTAGCTGCCCAGTTCACGCTAACCTTAGATACTTGGCCTACAGACTCTAGCTTGTTTACTCTATTACAGAGCAAAGAGGGCTACCGAGAGGTGCTGACTCAATACAACAAACTAGAACGTTTGAAGTACCTGATTCATGAAGAAGTAGCGATAGAGCTTGGCGTGGTAATAGGATTTAATGCTACCGATGGTGACTGATAATACGAAAAGATCGTTACTCAAGGCTGCACTGGGTTGTGCAGCTGTTCCATTGCTTCCGTTTGGGTGTGCGACTCGAAAGGATGGGGTGAGTGCGTCGAACGATCCCCAACTGATTGGCTGTGCGCTTAATGGTCGTGGTCAATATTCTGCAGTTGTGGCTGACGAATTTGGCATGCCACTGAGCCAACTTCCCATCCCCAATCGTGGCCATGGCGTCGCGATTTGCCCAACCTCATCGCATGCGGTGGTTTTTGCTCGTCGTCCTGGTGACTATTTTATGGTGTTTGACTATAAAAACGGTCAGCAGATCAAAATGGTCGTCAAAGGTAACAACCGCCACTTCTATGGTCATGGGGTTTACTCATTAGATGGCAAGTTACTGTATGCCACCGAAGGGAAAACGGACACCAGCCAAGGCGTGATTGGCGTTTACGATGTCGCGCAAGGCTATCGTAAGGTCGAAGAGTTCACTGGTTTCGGTATCGGCCCACATGAAGTGATCATCATGCCGGATGGTAATCTCGCGATCGGCGTTGGTGGCGTTCATACTGATGGTAGAACACCGAAAAACCTCGATTCGATGCTGCCGAGCTTGAGTTATGTTTCTCCTGAAGGTGTGTTACTTGATCAGGTTGAATTGTTGGATAAGAAGCTGAGCATTCGACATTTAGCCCATGATGGTGCTGAAACGGTACTTTGTGGCCAGCAATATCGTGGTGAACCAGATGAGTATCCTTCGCTATTGGCGATGCATACTAAAGGCGGCCAGTTTGAATCACTGAACGCAGAGCCTGAGCAATGGGCAAGGTTCAATCACTATATCGCCAGTATTGCGGCGTCAGACGATTGGATTATTGCGACTTCGCCAAGAGGCAATTGCTACGGTATTTGGTCGAAAGAGACCAAAGAATTAGTAGAACTGTCTGCATTATCTGACGCTTCTGGTGCTGTGCTGTTTGATGGTGAGTTTCGATTAAGCTCTGGGGCGGGCAGTGTGGTTAGCCAGCGCAAGCCTTATGAGAAATCAACTCAGCAATCATCGGTCCAGTGGGATAATCACTGGAGTGCAATTTGATTCATAAATCCCTTAAAAAATAACATGCTTACTCCCGTTTCTTTGCCATACTTATGGAATTGTTGGTGACGGAGTTAAGCATGTTAGCAAAATACTTCTGTGGATTATTGGTGTTAGTTTCCGTGCATGCATGGAGCTATGCGAGTTCTGACGAGAGCCGTTTCATTCCGGCGGAATCAGAACTCTCTTTCATGCTTATATATCCAGAGCTCACACAGAGTATCTATCAAGACACTTCTCTGCCTATCCTTTGGGATTCTCCTGAGCTGGTTAAAGCGTTTGAGTTCCAATTGTCGCTTCTTGAACAAGCGCAAATGGCACCACTCTTCGAGCGACAACTCAAGCAAATCCGTCACTATCAATCCCATGCTCAATGGCAAGAGTTGGACATATTACTTACCGATACTTTTATCTACTACCTGAGCTACGTTGAAAATGCGCCGCTTGCCGGTAAAGATTGGTACTTCTCGGGCAAGTTGCATTCCAAATTACCTGCGCCTTCTCCGCATATTCTGATGAGCTTAAAAAGCAGCGTTGCCAATGATTACTTATTGGAGATGGTGTTGTCTTACGCGCCGCCTGTTGGGGATTTTGACCAATTCAAAGCAACCTATTCGGTGTTAGAAACCGCCTCTGAACTCAATATTGAACGATATAGACAGAAAGGTTTGAAGCGCTTGGGTGACGAGCTTTCAGACAAGACGGTTCTTGTTGAGCGCATTGCTTTGGTTGGTGTTGATACCTCGATGATCGCGGTCGATTTTCCCAAGTTCGATCGAGATCTGCAAAAGGCGATTAAATCTTTCCAACGCATGCACGGTCTTACGGATGATGGGATCATCGGGCCAGACACGATCAAATGGATCAATATGGGCTTTGATGATCGACTTACTTCCCTAGCATTGAACGCCGAGCGTGCCCGCTTATGGCCAAGAAATAGAGACTCACTGATTGTGGTGAATGTACCTAGTTTTGATATGAAGTATTGGGAAGATGGGGAAGAGGTTTTTGAATCTAAAGTTGTGGTTGGGAGAAAATCGAGAAAAACACCACTCTTAGAGATAAAGCTTGATTCGGTTATCTTAAATCCGACTTGGAACGTGCCATGGAAAATCATGGTTAAAGATATCTTGCCTAAAGTAAAAGCCGACGAGAGTTATCTTGAAACACACAATTTTCAAGTGATCGATGGTTGGCGTTCGATGGAAACTGTCGATACTACCGAGATAGATTGGCAAACGATTAACTTTAACTCTTTTCCTTATCGAATGCGCCAGCAAGCAGGCTCTAGTAACGCATTGGGTTTGTATAAGTTCAATACGCCCAACAAGCGAGCCATCTATCTCCATGACACCCCAAGTAAAAGCTTGTTTAACGATGACTTCCGCGCCTATAGCTCTGGTTGTATTCGTGTTGAGCATGCCGAGGAACTCGCGGAGTTGTTATTTGCGACTAAGGTAAAGAAAGTGCCGAATCAGGATGATGAACTTGCGCCCAATACTAAGGTTCGTCTCAAGAAGCGAATTCCAGTGCATATCATTTATCAAACCGTGTTGTTTGAAGAAGGAGGCATACAATACCGCGGTGATATCTACCAATATGATAAAGAGGGCGGTTGATTGAAATATGGTCAAGAAAGGTGATCTTGACTGAAAAATGACAACCAAGCTTCTATTGATAAAATTATAATGAGTATCAATAACTAACCGTGCAAAGGTTACAAATACTAACGTTTTGCACGGTTTTTGTACGTTGACGCAGCAAATTCCATTATGTATCGTGCATTTTTCGTTCGATCTAATTGGTTTTTTTGCTGTATGTCTCAAAGTTTATTTTCACGCCGTCAGTTTCTGACTTACGCTGGTGGTACTGCTGTAGTCGCCTCTCTTACTCCTTCTATCGCTTTCGCTTCATACCCGGATCAACCAAGAACGATTAGCATGAACAATCTTCACACTGGTGAACGATTAGAGACTTGTTATTTCGATGGCACTAACTATGTTGGTGACGAGATGGCACGCCTTAGCAAACTGTGCCGTGACTTCCGCCGCAATGAGATTCATCCAATGGATAAGAACCTGTTTGATCAGATCACTCAGATTCAAAATGTACTGGGTATTCAAAAAGAAGTTCAAATCATCTCTGGCTACCGCTCTCCAGCAACCAACGAAGCGTTGCGCTCTAAGTCGAGTGGTGTCGCTAAAAAGAGCTATCACATGCTTGGTAAAGCGATCGATTTTCGTATCGATGGTGTTGATTTAAAGGAACTGAGAGACGTAGCTAAAAGTCTGCAAGCAGGTGGTGTTGGTTATTACGCTCGTAGTAACTTCATCCACATTGATACTGGTCCAGTTCGCAGCTGGTAGAGCTAAGCTGAGTTATTGAGTGATACGGTAGGCACTTGTCAAAGTAGACATCCAATGTCATAGTTTGCCCAAATTTCAGTTTGTTCTAATAATTCGGTTTATTGCTGCTCAGTTTGTTGCTGTTTAGTTTGTTGCTGTTTAGTTTGTTATTGTTGGGTTTGTTGCCAATAACATAGCGATATTCGAGTTGTTCACCAGATTCGCTCTTTAAGGTTTGTATATGTCTCTTAAGTATCAAGTTGTACCTGTTACCTCTTTTTCTCAGAACTGCTCGATTGTGTGGTGTGATGAAACCATGGAAGGCATCGTTGTCGATCCGGGCGGTGATGTTCAACAACTCGCGGCTATCATTGAAGAACTCGGTGTTAAGGTTATGAACTTGGTACTGACGCACGGTCACTTAGATCATGTTGGCGGTACGGTACCACTTGCTGAGATCTTGAAGGTTGAAATTGTGGGCCCGCATAAGGCAGACAACTTCTGGCTACAAGGTCTAGAGAATCAAAGTCAGATGTTTGGTTTCCCACTGTGTAAAGCTTTTGAACCAAACACTTGGTTAGAAGAGGGCGACAAAGTCACTTTTGGTAATCAAGTGATTGATGTGATTCACACGCCGGGCCACACGCCAGGTCACGTTGTACTGTTCAGTGAGCAAGCTCGTTTAGCGTTTGTGGGTGATGTGTTGTTTAACGGCGCAATTGGCCGTACTGACTTCCCACAAGGTGACTTCAATACGCTTATCGCTTCAATCAAGACTAAGCTTTGGCCACTAGGCAGTGACGTAACATTCGTTCCGGGCCATGGTCCTGAATCGACATTCGGTCGCGAGCGTGCATCAAACCCGTTCGTCGCAGATGAAATGCCTCTGTACTAATTAAATCTTTGATTTTCCAACCGATTATTTGTGTCGATTGATTGAAAATGAAGCTTAGCTTTTGTCCTGAAAGCTAAGCTTTTTTATTGTGTGTGAACTTACTGGTAAACCTTAATCAGAAAGACGTTCAGCGGCAGCCAAGTAGCGTCGAGCCAGCCCCACAAACTCTTCTCCACTCATATTCAAATCATGGGTTGATATGAAAATGTCATAACCGTGGAAGCCCCTTTGATATTTCATTCTGTTGGCAAGCATCGCCTGCAATCCAGAATAGTTTTTAATCACCGCGTTTTGACTGTTTGTCTCACTCGGTGAATCAAGGTTGTCTTGTGATTGGTTATTGTTGAAATCAACGTCGTCGGTATTCTGCGACTCTTTATATTGGCTTAATTCAACACAGCCGTTTTCGGTACAACGCGCGTGGTAATGCGATGAGTCGAGAACCATATCCTCAAAGTTGGACTCTTTGCCTGCTTGTTTGGCTCCTAAGTACAAAAGTGCTCGTTGGCTGAGTAATAATTCACATGTGATTTTAGGACAAATCGAATCGAGGTAGGGCGAGTAATCTTTTACTTTAATTCCGACCCAAGGCAGGGGCTGATGCCAACCATCTTGCTCATAAGTGCAAAGACCAATCTTTTGGATGTTACTCCATTTTAAAACCCAACCCCCTTTGTAAAAGTGCTGCTGAAAATGAGTCGGGGTGAGTGTGAACATCACTCGGCTGCGCAGCATCAAATAGTAGCCGGTTCCCAGAAGCGCAATACTGCAAAAAGCACCCACGATCAGTAACTTTGGATTGTCACTGTAGAGCGCAACGATCAAGCAAATGAAGCCCAAAATAACGGCGAGGATACGGTACGAGCGAGTGAATGAAGGCAAAGAGAAATTACTAAGGTGACGAGTGTCCATAGGCAACACCAAGTTTTCATATTTTTGTCTGGATGGATAACCAGTGTATATGACCCTGAATTGATAAGTCGATGTTTAAATAATAGACGCTAGCAGACAATATCGGTATTTTTCGTCGACTTTCGACGCTTCACTCTACAAATAGCTCCTGTTTTTTGGTATAAATCGCGCTTCAAATTTTCACCACTGCGAAAAGAGCAGTGAACTGGAGAAATATTCAATGAGACTTGCTCATAAGCGTAAGGTGCAGGCTAAACTGCAGAAACGCACTAAAGCGGCTGTAGTTAAAGCAGTGGCAACGCCGAAAAAAGCGAAGCCTGTCGCAGAGAAAGTTGTAGCAGAAAAAACTGTAGCAGCAAAACCAGCGGTAGAGAAAGCAGTAGCAGCAACTAAAGAAGTTGCAGTAGCACTGACTCCTAAGCAACAACAAGTTCTAGACATCGTTGTTAGCAATGCTGAAGGCATTAACCCTAAAGGTATCGGCCTAGAAGCTGGTCAAGAAGACGCGAAAGCAGCTTCATGGGCAACAGGCGCATTGAAAAAACTTCTTGAAGAAAACCTAGTAGCGAAAGAGCAGCTAGCAGGTAACAAGGTTATCTACAAAGCTATCTAATCCTGTGGGATTACATTCGCTTCGTTAAGTTTTTAAGCCTCGATTTTCGAGGCTTTTTTGTATCTGGCACATTATGCCAAGCCCAAGCCCAAGCCCAAGCCCAAATCTAAATCCAAGTCTAAATCTAGGCTCAATAATCTCACCTCCAATTCGATATACGGCTTAACTGATTACTCTTGTCTCGTGTCTGAACTTCGAATCAGCAAGCACTAAAGTAGGGCGTTAGCTAGGTAGAGTAAGAGAGCAACGCCTTGATTGTTTTCCCTAAAATACAGCAATGAATAGAGCTTCATCACGAAATGGCAATCAATTGTTAAGAGTATTTAATTATTAATACTTAGGTATTTACCAATAAGCATTTCTCTGGTGAATGGCCTCAATCCTTTAAAATCGACATTACCTAATTATCTCCTACGTAGTTCTACGTAATCCTTTGGTCTAATACGCAGTTTGTGTGCGCCCGTCGTGCGTGCTCTCCCTGATATCTTGTTGCCTCATCACGGTGCACTCTTGTGTTGAATCATAAAAAATGCTCATAGAAAGAGTGTTAACCCAACAAAGGACGTGAACATGAGTCTCATTTCTAACTCCCTCACACGAGTTTTTAAAAACGTTGCAGTAACTGCTGCGGCTTGTTTAGCTTTGGTCGCTACTGGTGCTACAGCCGCTGATAAGGTTTACCGTTTAAAACTTGCGGAAACTTGGGGACCAAACTTCCCAGTTTTCGGTGATGCAACCAAAAACATGGCGGCGATGGCTGAGAAGATGTCGAATGGTCGACTGCAAATCAGAATCGATTCAGCAAACAAACACAAAGCACCTCTTGGCGTTTTTGACATGGTTAAGTCTGGTCAATACGACATGGGTCACTCAGGCTCTTACTACTGGAAAGGTAAAGTTCCAAACACTCTTTACTTCACTTCTATGCCTTTCGGTATGACGCCAGCAGAACAATACGCGTGGTTCTATCACGGTGGTGGTATGGAGTTGATGGAGCAGGTTTACTCTCCACATAACTTGATGTCTTTCCCAGGTGGTAACACGGATATTCAGATGGGTGGTTGGTTTCAAAAAGAGATCAACAGCGTAGAAGATCTACAAGGTCTGAAAATGCGAATCCCGGGCTTTGCAGGCGAGATTCTTGCTGAGCTAGGTGCTAAACCGACGAACATTGCCCCAGGTGAACTTTACACGTCTCTAGAGCGTCGCACGATTGATGCACTAGAGTGGGTAGGTCCATCGCTGGATTTACGAATGGGCTTCCACAAAATCGCGCCTTACTACTACACAGGTTGGCACGAGCCGGGTTCAGAGCTTCAATTCCTAGTGAACAAGCGTACATGGAACAAGCTGCCTGAAGACCTACAAGAAATCTTACGTGTTGCAATGCGTACTGCGGCTTACGACATGTACACACAAGCAACGCACGAAAGTGGTAAGAACTGGGTTTCAATGAAGACAGAATACCCAGATGTACAAGTGAAAGATTTCCCACCAGAGGTTATGTCTGCTCTGAAAGAAGCGAACGATCGCCTACTGGCTGCACATGCTGAGAAAGATGAGCTAGCAAAAGAGATTCAAGCTTCACAAGCAAGCTACCTAGAGCAAGTACGTTCATGGACGGATATTTCACATAGAGCTTATCTAAATAGCCAAGCGAAATAATCGACAGTTGTTGAACTGAATCTAAATGAACCCGAAGCTTTTCTTATTGAGTATTTAAGAGTGAATAAGCCGAGGGTTCATTTAAAACATAATAACTAAGCAGGATAAATCCTGTATTACGCTCAAGAACCTTTTCTACGTCCTACAGCTCGTTACCTCAGCTGCGCGATGTCTTTTCAAATTCCATGGAGTCGGGAATGCGAAGTCTAATTTATATTGAACGCCTGTTTAATCGTATCGGTGACGCACTGGGATGGCTTTCCAGTATGTTGTTTATTTTACTTATCGCCAACGTCGTGTATGACGTTGTCATGAGATATGCCTTCAACGATGTCTCTATCGCCTTCCAAGAGATGGAGTGGCACCTCTTCTCAGCCGTTTTCCTATTAGGTGTTCCTTATGCCATCAAGGCTGGTGGTCATGTGCGAGTGGATGTGTTCTACGAGCAACTGAGCTTTAAAGCACAAGCGATTATTGACCTGCTTGGCACGCTTATCTTTCTACTTCCGTTTTGCCTGCTGGTGGCTTGGTTTGGTATCGATGTTGCCAAAGAGAGTTATGAACTGGGTGAAACCTCAGGCGATCCCGGTGGCCTGCCGTATCGCTGGATCATCAAAGCTATGATCCCGCTGTCATTCTTTTTGATGGCACTCAGTGGCGTAGGTTTGATCCTGCATTCACTGAATAAGATTTTTAATCCGCATCTTATCCATGCAAACAATATTCATACAAAAAACAAGTAGAGGCTGAACATGATTGGAATAGTAATGTTTTTCGTAGCCTTGTTTGCGCTTTTACTTGGCTTCCCAGTGGCGTTTACCTTTGGTGGTATCGCGTTAATCTTTGGTGTTTGGGCTGAGGGCATTGAAATGTTTGCCTTCATGCCATATCGAATTCAATCCATTATGGAAAACACGGTTCTGATGGCCGTTCCATTGTTTGTTTTTATGGGGCTCGTTCTACAAAAGACCAAGCTTGCTGAGCAGTTGCTTGAGTCTATGGGGCGACTGTTTGGCGGCGTTCGTGGTGGTATCGCGATTTCAACCGTATTAGTAGGTTCACTACTTGCGGCTTCTACTGGCGTGGTTGGTGCTTCTGTTGTTGCTATGGGACTTATCTCCCTACCTGTAATGCTCAAGTACAATTACGACAAAGGCTTAGCCTGCGGCACTATTTGTGCGTCTGGTACGCTAGGGCAGATCATTCCACCCTCCATCGTATTGATTCTATTGGGTGATGTTCTAGGTGTTCCTGTAGGCGACTTGTTCCAAGCGGCGATTTGGCCAGGCGTGATGCTGGTCGGCGCGTACATCGTTTATATCTTGATATACGCAAAGCTACACCCTGAAGCGGCTCAACCGATTGAACGTGATGACTCCATCAGCGGTAAGCAGGAAGTGTTTAATGCACTGAAAGCGATTCTTCCGCCTCTAGCGTTAATCATTGTTGTACTGGGCTCTATCTTCGCAGGTGTTGCTACGCCAACAGAGTCAGCTGCATTAGGTGGCGCGGGTGCGATGATACTTGCACTGCTTTACGGTCAATTTAGTTGGTCGATGGTGTACGAGGCGTCGAAAGAGACGGTGAAAGTAACGGCGATGGTATTTGCTATCTTGTTGGGTGCAACGGCATTCTCAATGGCGTTTACCTACACTGGTGGCGACTATCTGGTTGAAGAGTGGATGCTACAACTGCCAGGTGAAAAATGGGGCTTCCTGATCATTACCATGCTGGTGATTCTGATTCTGGGTTTCTTCATCGACTTCGTAGAGATCTGTTTCATCATCGTGCCGATCATTGCGCCAGTTGCTGAACTGATGGGCATCAACATGACATGGTTCGCTATCCTTATTGCGATGAACCTACAAACTTCCTTCTTAACGCCGCCATTTGGTTTTAGTTTGTTCTATTTAAAAGGCGTAGCACCGAAAGGCGTGACGACTAAGGACATCTACCGAGGTGTGATGCCGTTCATTCTGATTCAAATCCTCGTACTTGGATCACTTCTCGCTTTCCCATCTTTCTATGGAATGTGAGTGAAGCCAAGAATGTGAATGATATGTTTCGACGGCTATCTATAAATTGCTAAAGTAAAACGGCTTATTGATGTTCAGTAAGCCGTTTTTTGTGAGGGAAAGAAATGCCTCTAAAAGCCAAGCTGATTTTGCTGACGTTGCTCCCGTTGCTGCTGGTAACGGCGAGTATTAGTTGGATCTCGCTGCACCAGACTAAGACGTTAGGCGCTAAAGAAGTCGAGATCTTTAGAGACAGCCTAATCAAGTCGCGTGAAAACGCCCTCAAAGACACGGTTGATCTCGCGTTCGACGCCATAGAACACGTCTATAACGATCCAAATATCCAAGAAGCCCAAGCCAAAAAAAAAGTTCGAACCATATTGTCTAAACTTAGATATGGCTCTGACGGGTACTTCTTCGCATACGATCGCCTCGGGACCAACTTGGTTCATCCAATTCAGCCAGAATTGATAGGCCAAAACCTACTCCAACTGCAAGATGAAGATGGCGATTTTCTGATAGAGGCTCTGTTAAGAGAAGCGCAAACCGGAGGCGGGTTTCACCAGTATTTGTGGCAAAAACCGTCGACGGGTGAGGTGGTGTCTAAGCTGAGCTACGCCGCTTGGTTAGAGCGTTGGGACTGGATGATTGGCACCGGCTTGTATATTGAAGACGTACACCAAGAAGTGGCTTCGATGCAGGCTGCGATAAATAAGAATATTGAAACCACGTTCTTTTCGATTGTGGTGATTTTGAGCGTAACGGTCGCGGTCATCATCGTGCTGACCTTGGCTATTAACATGCATGAACATCGGATTGCTGATAACAACTTAAAGGAGCTGGCGCATAAGACGGTGATGTTCCAAGAAGACGAGAAGAAGCATCTAGCGCGTGAGTTGCATGATGGTATTAACCAATTATTAGTGTCGAGTCGTTGCCATTTGGAACTGCTCGGTAATAAGCTACAAAATGAAGACCTTAAAGCACATTTGAATAAGTCGCAGCATTCACTGATGCGAGCGATCGAAGAAGTGAGGCACATCTCGCATCAACTTCGTCCAAGTTCATTGGATGACATAGGCTTAGAAGCGGCATTGTCTTCATTACTGTTAGATTTTCAGGCGCACTCGGGCATAGAAGTCGAGACCATGTTTGCTACTCAACCTGGTAAGTTAAAATCAGAGGCGGCGACGACCCTATATCGAGTCGTGCAAGAGTCGCTGAATAATATAGAAAAACATGCACAAGCGACCAAAGTAACGGTTATCGCTCAGCAAATTGGTAATGTGTTGCAACTACTGATTCAAGATAACGGTGTCGGTTTCAACACCTATAAAGCGATGGAAAAACGAGGGATCGGGCTGCGTAACATGAGAGAGCGAGTGGAGTTCATCGGTGGTGACTTTGAATTGATGAGTGAGATTGGCCTCGGAACGGAAATTACAGTGTTACTGACACTAGAGGGATTAATGAATGAGTGAAGTTATTCGAGTTGTGATTGCTGATGATCACCAAGTGGTACTGGATGGCTTTATGGCGAGATTGGAACTCGAGCCAGATATTAGCGTGATAGGTACGGCCAGCAATGGACTAGAAGCCGTAGAGGTCGTTAAGTCTCTGCGCCCTGATGTGGTGTTGATGGATATCAGCATGCCTATCATGAATGGCATTGATGCCACCCATCTGATTAAAGAAGAAGACCCAGAAGCCAAGGTCCTGATGCTGACCATGCATAACAACCGTGAATACATCATGAAGGTGATGCAGTCGGGTGCTGTCGGTTACATGTTGAAAGAGATTTCGGCTGAAAAAATGGTACAGGCAATCAAAACGGTCAATCAAGGATCGACCTATTTCTGTGAAAAAGTCACGCAGAATTTGTTTACTCAGCCGATTACTCCCACGCCATCTGTCAAGAATCCATTGAGCAGACGTGAAGAGGCTGTGCTGAAATTAGTCGCAAAAGGGGAGAGCAGTAAAGAGGTCGCAAAGGCGCTGAATATCAGCTATCGAACGGTAGAAACCCATAGGCAAAATATTAAGCATAAGCTCGATATTCACTCTACGGCAGAGCTTGCTAAATATGCGGTCAGCTCCGGGCTTGTGGACTGAACTTACGCTAAATAACGTTAAATGTGTAATTTAATTACTAAATGTGTAATTTACGCCTCCTTTATGGAGGTTTTTTTAGTATTTTTGCGACAGGTTGATATTCTTCTTTTCGAAATTTAAGCGCCGAATGCAATGTTGCAAACTGTGCGCTGCAAATTAGAGAGGAAGCATGGAGCCTGTAAAAGATAGGTATAGTATTGAAAATACCCGATTATACAGTAGGACAAGATAACGTTCAGAAATGGGGTTTTGATGTTCATAACCCAGTATTTGGAATCAGTGCAGGGGCGGTCATTATCTTCCTGTTGGCACTTCTAGTCGCAGACCCTGAAACCGCAAAAGTGGCGCTTGATGGAATCAAATGGAAAGTCATTGGTAACTTCGATGGTTTCTTCATGTGGGCAGCAAACATCTTCGTAATTTTCTGTTTTGCCCTCATTGTCTCCCCGTATGGCAAGATACGTATTGGTGGCAATGATGCCAAAGCAGAGCACTCAAACCTATCTTGGATGTCGATGTTATTCGCCGCAGGAATGGGTATTGGCTTAATGTTCTGGGGGGTTGCTGAGCCAGTAGCTTATTTCACTGGCTGGTATGAAACACCACTAGGTGTTGAAGCTTACTCTCCTGAAGCGGCGAAGTTGGCTCTTGGTGCAACCATCTACAACTGGGGTCTGCACGGTTGGGCGATTTACGCGGTTGTTGCTCTAGCGCTTGCCTTCTTCACCTTCAATAAAGGTTTACCTCTATCAATCCGCTCTATTTTCTACCCTATCTTGGGTGATAGAACTTGGGGTTGGTTTGGTCATATTGTTGATATCGTCGCTGTGCTTGCAACGCTATTTGGCCTTGCAACTTCATTGGGCTTAGGTGCTCAACAAGCAACAAGTGGTATTAACCATGTATTTGGTACCGATGGCGGTATTGGCATGCAGCTGATTGTTATCGCTGTGGTTACTTTCTTAGCGACAATGTCCGTGGTTCGTGGCATCAACGGTGGTGTAAAGCTTCTGAGTAATGTGAACATGCTGGTTGCTTTGGGCTTACTTATCTTCGTTACCATCGCTGGTGGCATGGCGGGTATTAAAGCAATCCCCACCGCGCTAATGGGCTACATTGAAAACTTCATTCCCTTAAGCAATCCTCACGGTCGTGATGACGAAACGTGGATGCAAGGTTGGACGGTATTCTACTGGGCGTGGTGGATGTCTTGGTCACCATTCGTAGGCATGTTCATCGCTCGTATCTCTAAAGGTCGAACGATTCGTGAATTCATCGTTGCTGTATTGTTCATCCCAACGACAGTAATCATCATCTGGATGGCTATTTTCGGTGGCATCGCGATTGATCAAGTGGCGAACAAGGTGGGCGAGATTGGTGTGAATGGTCTGCAAGATATTACACTTTCTCTTTTCCATACTTACGATGCTCTGCCAATGAGCTCTGTGCTTTCAGTGGTATCGATTGGTTTGATTATGGTGTTCTTTATCACCTCTTCTGATTCAGGCTCATTGGTTATCGATAGCATTACCTCTGGCGGTAAAGTGGATGCACCGGTTCCACAACGTGTATTTTGGGCGTTGATGGGCGGCGCGATTGCAGCGGTTCTACTATGGGTTGGTGGTACGGAATCTATTCAAGCACTGCAAGCTGGAACGGTATCGATAGCGCTACCATTTGCCTTCATATTATTGCTTATGTGCCTAAGCTTATTACTAGGTTTACGAACTGAAAATCAATTGGTTAAGCACCAAAATGCTTTGAGTTAAAAGTATTTTTGATAAAAAGGTCGACAGGGTCGACCTTTTTTTCGTCATAAACTTGAGTAATTACGTGAATATTGTTTGAAATTCCATCGAACCGATTCTAGTTTACTGAAAACAACAAGTTAACCTGCTAAACTTCAGACATCCAAGTATTTGAATTATTGTGACAACAGCTTGTACTACTTGGATCGTAGGTTCGAGTTTGTAATTAAGTCGCAGGTAAGTAAGGAATACGAGGTCAATAGACCCTAATAGAATTCCGTAGAGAGGGATGATGACTAAAGGTATAGATAAATACAGTATCGACAGTACGGATTACACTGTCGGTCAAGATAACGTCCAAAAATGGGGTTTTGATGTTCATAACCCAGTATTTGGTATTAGTGCGGGACTTATCGCTTTGTTCCTGATCGGTGTTCTTATTACAGATACCGCTTCAGCAAAGGCTGCGCTAGATGGCGTTAAAGGCCAGATTATCAATTCGTTTGATTGGCTTTTCATCTGGTCGGGTAATATTTTCGTAATTTTCTGCTTAGGTTTGATTGTTTCTCCGTACGGCAAAATCCGCCTTGGTGGTGTTGATGCGACGGCAGATTACTCATTCTTCTCTTGGCTATCGATGCTGTTTGCCGCAGGTATGGGTATCGGCTTGATGTTCTGGAGTGTGGCAGAGCCAGCGGCTTACTTCACGGGTTGGTTTGAAACTCCGTTAGGTGTTGAACCAAACACACCAGAAGCTGCAAAACTGGCATTGGGCGCAACCATGTATCACTGGGGTCTACACCCTTGGGCGATTTATGGCGTAGTAGCACTGTCACTTGCGTTTTTCTCTTACAACAAGGGATTGCCTCTTTCTATCCGTTCTATCTTTTACCCAATTTTAGGTGATAGAGCTTGGGGCTGGGCAGGTCACATTGTTGATATTCTTGCTGTACTTGCAACGCTATTTGGTCTGGCGACATCGTTAGGTCTTGGTGCACAACAAGCGGCAAGTGGTATTCAGCATGTATTCGGCATTGAAGCGGGCTTAGGTCTGCAAGTTATTGTGATTACAGCGGTGACTTTATTGGCGGTAGTATCAGTACTTCGTGGTATTGATGGTGGCGTTAAAGTTATCAGTAACATCAACATGTTGGTGGCTTTCCTACTGCTTATCTTAGTGGCTCTAATCGGCTACGCGGTGACTTTAGGTTCTATCCCAACGACATTGATGGCATACATTGAAAACATCATTCCGTTGAGTAACCCTCACGGTCGTGAAGATGAAACGTGGATGCACGGTTGGACTGTATTCTACTGGGCTTGGTGGATCTCATGGTCTCCATTCGTAGGTATGTTTATCGCACGTGTTTCTAAAGGTCGTACCGTTCGTGAGTTCATCACAGCAGTACTGATTGTACCGACTACAGTGACTATCATTTGGATGTCAGTATTCGGTGGCATGGCGATTGACCAAATCGTGAATAACGTTGGTATTCTTGGTCAAGACGGCCTAACAGATGTATCACTAGCAATGTTCCAAATGTTTGATGCACTGCCGTTCGGGACTCTGCTTTCAATCATTGCGGTTGTATTGGTTCTAGTATTCTTCATTACATCGTCTGACTCAGGCTCTCTAGTAATCGACAGCATCACCGCGGGTGGTAAAGTTGATACGCCTGTGCCTCAACGTGTGTTCTGGGCGTTCCTTGAAGGTGCGATTGCTGTGGCTCTATTGTGGGTTGGTGGTACTGAAGCAGTACAAGCTCTACAAGCGGGTGCAATCTCGACGGCATTACCATTTACCATCATTCTATTACTGATGTGTGTGAGCTTGCTAATGGGTATGCGTACAGAAAAACGCTAGGCTTTTTAAGCTGAAATCTACTGCAATTTATACGCAGTAGAACGGTAAATAATATGAAGGCAGAAGAGGAAACTCTTCTGCCTTTTTTGGTGCGCCGAGCAT